>JANMIF010000116.1:0-2598 GCA_031375695.1 Planctomyces sp. | reverse complement strand
CGCATGTGGTAATACCATTCGTCGTTCGTGCTGAATGGCTTCACGCCGCTGGTCGTTGGGTGCTTCGGGAATTTCTCGTATTTCGCCGTCCAGTGCGGATTGACCGAGAAGTTCGGCTCAAAGTACCCGCCGGTCCAGTCGATGAAGGCTTGCCCCGGTTTCCCGATTGTGGTTTCAACGCCGTAATGCACACAGACGATGCCGACCCCTTTCGCCGTCAGCGCGGCGAGTTCATCCAGGTGAGCATTGAAAGGATGTCCGCCACCGCCGTCGGAATAAATCAGGATCGTGTTCGCCGCCGCGAGCGTTTCCGGCTTCGGCCAACCGTCGTTCTTCAGCGAATGAACCTTCGCTTCGACCAATCCGCTTTCGTTGAGTAACTTCGCCAGCAACGAGCATCCCGCCAAGTGATCGTGAGCGCCAAACCCGTGACTCGGATTACCGGCAAGCAACAACGCGTGCTTCTTGCTGGATGAACTCGTCGCGGCCGATTCCGCTTTGAGTTGTTTGATCTTGATGTTGCGGAACTGAACTTTCATCGACGGGCCGGCGTGAAGTTGCAACGCGAGCACACCTTTCGCTCGGCGTTGTTCGGCGTCTTCGTCGGTGCAGATCGAAGTCGTCACGCCGTTAATCTTGTGAGTAAACGTAAATCCGGACGCCGTGACGTGGTACTCGTTCCAGTCTTCCTTTTTGATCTTCGATTGAATCTCTTTCGTATCGCCGATTTTTGCGATGACCTTCGGCTTGTGATCCGCCCCGATGACGGTCTTCTCGCCGCGTCCTGCCAGGATGCCGCGGAACCGCTCGCCGTAGTTGATGCCGGAGTAGGTTTCTCCCGCCTCGAAGTCAGCCTGATAGCCGCCGATGACCCACTTCTCGTTGGGCACTTCAAAGCTGCGGTACTGAATGCCGCTGTTGCCGCCGATAATTTTGTATTCGAGCTGCAAATCGAAGTCGGCGGTTTCACCTTTTCGCCAAATGATGAAGGTGTTCCCCTTCGTCGGCTTGTCGGCGGTCGTCTGTCCGGTGATCGTACCCTCTTCGACTCGCCAAAAATCGGGATTGCCGTCCCAGCCATCAAGCGTCTTGCCATCAAAGATCGTCTGCCAGCCGTCGTCGGCACGGACGAAGTCCGGGCTGACCAAGCCAATTAAGGCCAACAACAGTCCGCTCATAAATAAAGAAACAGCTCGTCTCGTTCGCATGATGCTCCTCATTTCAGTTCAGTTTGAATATTGAAATTGAATCCATTTCTCGGCGCTCTGCGCTCTTCTGCGGTGCAAAGTGTTTCTTCACTGCAGAGAAGCGAGGAACGCGGAGTTGCAAGACAACACCAGTCATCGTCCGGGGGCTAACGCCGTCCGGCTCGCCTTTTTGGTTGTGGTCGAATTGCTACTTCAAGTTGTAGTGTCGGCCAAATCTCTTCAAGAACGATCGCGCCGACTTTCCGATCGTTCACAATCAAACCACTCGGGCAGGCTGAAAACCTACCCAACATTTACTTCAACGGAATCGCAAAATCGCCGCTCAAATTACGCCACATCGAATGCACGTGGTTTGCGTTGTTTTGCGTGTTGTTGTATTCGATCAAGAACGACTTGCCTTGAACTCGGTAGTAGTGCCGCTTGTGCTGATCGGCGTCGCCCCACCACGCGAAGTGGATGTTGTCGAGGCCGCCCGCTTCGATCGCCGTGCGACGCTCGCGCACGACATCGGACGGCATGTTCTTCAAATACTCGCTGATCAATTCAGCGAGCAGTTTCTTTTGATCGTTGTTCATCTTCGATGCCGGCAAGCCGACGGGCGCGGCTGTTTCTGGCTGCGCGGCGACGGGGTCTGTCCCCATCGCGCCGCCGGTCCGCAGATCGTCGGGAGCAGCCGTGTCGATCCAGGCCAGCTTCTTTTGTTCGTCATTACACAGCTTCAAGATTGACCGAGCCATGTCCTCTTCCGGACCGAGGACTCGAATTTGCCGACCGAGACCGGCTTCGATCGTGCCGGGATTCGCTCCGAAGAATTCGGGAGTGCTCGACGCGACCTTGCCCTCTTTGATCGTGTAATTTAGCGACAGGTGATGTCCTTCCAGTCGCCAGCCCCAAGTGCCGGTCTCGGCCGGTGTGCCGAAGATGCTGAGGTAATACTTTTGTGGATCACGCTTCGTCCGACGTTCTTCGCGAACGCCCGCTTCCAAGAGATACAGCACTTCTTCAAGGCTCATCACGTTGAGAGCTTGATCGTAGCCGACCTCGGACAGCCCCGACCGAATCAAGTTGAGCGCAGTCTTGAGCGCCTCTCCTTCGAGCTGTTTAATCGGCAGTCCGTTGCGAGGCCGAGGAATGTAGTGCCAGTTCAGCCGTTCTTTATCGTCGTAGGTGAAGCTGGTTTGCTTGCGCTGCTCAGCGGTCAGCTTGCCGAGATATTCATTCGCGGCCTTGGCCATCACGACGCCGGTCGGCGTTTCCGTTTGCAGATTGGCCGACAGCAGCGCTGCCATCGCGATCAACACGCTCGCAGCCAACATCAATTTCCGAATGCCCATCGTTGAGTTCCTTCAGTGTTTCATGGCAGCAGGCGGCTCGCCTACTGGTTTTGACT
>JANMIF010000102.1:0-34474 GCA_031375695.1 Planctomyces sp. | reverse complement strand
CAAGCCACTTTGCGTGATCAAGGTATTCGCCGTTGTCACGGACTCCAAATCGGGGAGGTCAATCAGCGCGTCAACGCAGGCGTCAGTGACTTTTGTGTTGTTCAGGGAGAGATGCTGAATCCTGCCGATCCTTTTCAGTTGCGGTAAGTGTTCA
Organism: Planctomyces sp.; assembly: GCA_031375695.1. Lineage (GTDB taxonomy): Bacteria > Planctomycetota > Planctomycetia > Planctomycetales > Planctomycetaceae > SXKJ01. Next base: position 34,320 of record JANMIF010000102.1, on the reverse strand, counting down.
TCGCGAATATCGCTCAAGGAAAAATACACGACGCCGACTCTCTCCAAGCCAGACAGGTTGTCGAGCGAGGCAGTGGTCACATGCGCTTCCTTAAAGTCCAGCACCGCAATCTCGCGATATTTTGCGATTCCTGGAGAAGCGACTGGTTTATGAAATGACGCCTGGATTGAATCGCTTGGCCCGAAGCGGACCGAATACGCGCCAATCCTTTGGAGATCGGATCGGATCGCCAACTGGTGGCGATACTCCTTCGTGAAATACATCAACAGCGTCAAAGTGACGGCAGCGCCTGCGACTGCTGCAAACATTCTGTTTCGCGTGAATCGCATACTTCTTCTCCTGGAATGGGTCTGGGCGTGTAAGTTGGCCCGCTACTTTTCAGTCGCTGGTGCGTTGCTTTCGTCGACATGGACTTGGGGTGGAATTACCGGTGCAGCTCGCAGCGAAGGTGCTTCCTGCGGTTGAGATTGGCTCTTTGGTTTCAAAGGTATGATCGTCTCGCCGGGCTTCACTCGTTGCAGTTCCACGTACCAGACACCGGAGACCCATTGAAGCTTCTCAGGGCGACTTTCGGGAGCGGGCGTCTTTTGGCGTTTACCGAGGCAGAGCGTGAGCTTGTCCATCTCAACGCTCAGCAGACCAAGCCCGGATTCATCCTCGGTTTCGAGCGACAGATCAACATGCACGGGCGAGTGAGATTCATCGACCTGGATCAGCATCGTGCCGCCTGGCCCGCCATCCCGCACGACGATGCGGTCACCCTTGAACTCCCAGATTGAGCGACCTGGTGTGCCTTCTTCATCGCCGTCCGCCGCGATTTGACGAGTGAGTCGCCATTTGCCTTGCAGTTGTTGCAACGTCTTGCTCAACGCAGGTTGTTCTGGACCAGGTGGATTGCCTTCGCGTGTTCCATGACCTCCATCAGAAGCCCTGGTCGCTTCGCTCGACTTTGCTTCATCCAATTCAAGAACAATGTACTGCACACCTTCCTGCGGAACGTCGCCTGCTGCTGACTCCGGTCGTGGATGGTCACCTTTTTTCGCATTCAATGCCAAACACAGAGTGTTCCCTTTGAGCGAATACTTTGCTCGCACATTTGATTCCGCTCTCGCATCATCCGCATCGACGAGATCGATATCACCGTTCGCACCGAGCGTGTAGCGCCAATCGGGATGCGGTCCCTTTTGCGCCGGCACATGCATCTTGACCCGATGCTCATCGATCACCACCGTCGCACCCGCCAACTGACCAACTGGCATGTCCGCAAGCTTAACCATTTTCCAGTGACCGACGACTGGGTTGTCACGCGCCGCGCGTGATTGAGCTTCGTGTTGCGGAGGCACGCTGATCGATTTCGGATTGGCTTCTCGAATCGGCGGAAGTTTGCCGTTTCGGTTCAGAACGTCGGCGTCTCCATTCAGGAAGTGGTCCACTGTCTGTTCGACGCTCGTTGAACAATCAATGTTCGTGATGAACCACGTGTCATCCATCCGCTTCAGATAGAAAACCAGAAAAGAGGCAGGGGGCTGGTCTTCGATAGGGTGTATTACTCGCACTTTCTCTGAAGAGACGACCAGTGCCCGCGGCGGAGAACTCTGCTCATCAGTCTTCGCTGTCCCAATTGAGAAATCACTCAGCTTCCAGTGGTTGCCCCATGCTTCAATTTGATCGGCCCGCGCAGGGTGATGCTTCGAGAGGGACGAGGCTCTTGGTACATCCTTGGCGATCACCGCCGCAACCCAGGCTTCTACGACTGCGGTAGCATTCTGGCGGTCTAAAGACTGTTCGATTCCGGGCACTTTTTCAACGTTCGGAATCGGCACACTCTCAAAAACCACTTCTTGCTGTCGGGCTGGTGTGCCGAATTGGAAGCGAAACGTGGCCAAATCGGATGCCTGAAATACGCCGGAAATAGTAAAGACATAAATCTTGCCGCGAGCCGTAGGCCCGAATTTCGGAACTGTTATTGGAGAGATTTCGCGCGCCAGGTGCGGCGAATTGAGATCCGACTCAGACGTCGAACGAACCTTGAGCTTGTCAGTGTGATTTTGAGCGTCAGTCGCTTGCGCGTCAAAACCATAGGGTCCGTCCATTTCCCCAAGTCGTTCGATCATCGCGATCGCTCGCATCCACGACAGCGGTCGATTTCCGCCGGATCGTCCGTCGGCGGTCGTGAACTCAGGAGAGACTGCTCTCGTGATACCAAGCAGTGTGACCCGATAGTCACTACTTTCCTTCGTCACGGGTAACTTGAGGTGCATAGCCTCCTCGCCCTGCGGAACTGCGGCGAATGTGTTTGCGGGACCCGGACGTGCCTGACCCTCGCTTGTTGCTTCGGGGGCCAACGTTCGGAGACCATCGACAACCACGAAGTGGAGTACCGGGCATTCCAGTCGGAAATGCCCGCCGACTCCGAAGAATTTGATCCCAATGGCCGCCGTATATTTGCCGCTGGGCAACACATACTCGTGGGGGCGTTGTCGGGCCGGCTCGCCGGGCTTTTGAGCCACGATGTTGAAACCGACGAAGTCCTTGACGCGAGCATCGCGACCCTTTCGATCGTAAGCAGCCGACTGGCCGTCGATTCGCCGGATTTCCTTGGGAAGCAATTTCGCATAGTTCACCGACAGCGCGGTAAACTGGTAAATGACGGCGGAGCCGTCCGCAGCACGAAGCGGTTCCGGCTTCATGATTTCGCCGTTGTCCCGCGTTATGCTGAGGATCTCCACGGGCGGTTGATCGACTTCGTCTGGCCGACGCGCGTTTTGCCACTTGCAGACGTCCGCAGGGTCGAATCCACAATTCGTCTCCTGGTCGCTGACGTTTTGCAGAAAGAGTTGGATATTCGCGCGGTCTCCGTGGCGAAAGTGCATTGCTTCTTGCTTGTTCGCCCCATCGAACTTCGCGCCGAGTCTTAGCCCATTCACCGGCTCACCCCAACGAATGGATTGTTCGTCATTCGCGTCCGGCACTCGCGGATCCACAATGCGAATCTGGTCTAAGGATGTGACGCGGATGGCATAGCCTCCGATGAATCCGGGGATGGACAGTTGGAAAATAGCGCCTTCGACCTCAATCAGCTTTCCAACGTAGTGCTCCTCCAGGTCGTGAACACCGAGCCGTTTGTGCTCTGCTTCGACCATTGTGGGCACTTCGATAATGAACGGTGTTCCCCGACCAACCCCGACAGACCTCTCTGTGGAACGAAGTTCCCACACAAATTCTGCGCCACTCCTCGTCGTAATTCTGGCATCGAGGACGCGGAGACGAACGACGACCTTCTTTTGACTAACAATCAGTTCCTTACCGTTCTTGATGGCCTGTTCTGCCGTAAGGACTTCGGAAGGCTTATTACTCAATGACATCGGCATCAGCGGAGGCACGCTGATCGACTTCGGGTGGGCTTCGAGGAACTTCTTCAACAGGCCATCGGTACTTTCTATCCACTCGAAGGAGATGTTCGTGACAATCCAACCTGCTTCACTCATGCTGAGTGTGAACCACGCAACGACATCTGTCTTTCGCTCGCGGCTCGGGTGCTCCCATTTGAATTGTTTGGAAATTGCAATTGCGTCCGTTGGATTCTCGGCGTCGTTCACATGGACCGACGTCATCGGCAGGTGTTCGCGATCTGGGAAAAACTTGATCATGTTTTCGATTCGCTCGGTGGGGCGTTTCGGATCCCTTCGATTGAGCTTCGCGAGAGTGATGACCGTCTCGCCATCGCCTGCAAGAGCCGCCGCCACGAATGCTTCGACCACTGCGCGGGCGTTCTGGCGGTCTAAAGGCTTCTCGATTGCTGAAACTTTGATGTTGGGACCGGGGAAGTCCCAAATCTCGACGGTCCCTTGTCGCGAGTTGTCCACTCCAGCGATGGCCAGCCTGCGGCCTTGGGGTAGCAGCGCGAAGTCGTTCCAGCGTGCGCCCTGGGAGGCGTCTGCCAATCCAATGTTGCGTTTCACTGTCCCTGTCTCTGTGTCGAAAAAGCGGATCGCTGCTTCCCCGCCGCAAAGCACAGCGACACTTTCTCCATCAGGCGAGAAGGCCACCGGTTGCCCCCAACTCGAGACCGTTTGTTTCCATTCCTGAATGCCCGTCGCAGTGCGGAGCAGGCTGATGGAACTCGTGCTGGTGTCGTTGTCCTTGTCAAAAGTTCGCGAGCTGACCGCCAACAGTTTTCTGTTCGGTGAAAAGGCGACGGACCAAGTGCCGCCATTCGTGTTGATTGGGAAGGTGCGAAGCTTTGCACCGGTCTTCGGATGCCACAGGATGACGCCGCTTCCATGATCGCTGCCACCGCCGTCCTGCCAACTCCCCGTGCTTGCCAAAATGTTCCCGTCTGGCGAAAACGCGACTGCGTTTGCGTGGCTATGCCCCACCAGATCGTGGATGAGCGCCCCGGTCTTCACTTCCCACACCTTGAGCCGTCCCGGCCCTGTGGCCAGTCTTCCCAATTCACGAACGCCGCCCCAATTGGGCGCGGCGTCATCAAACGACCGGCCACTCATCGCCAGCCGTGTGCCGTCTGGGGAGAATGCCAACGATCCGACGCTCCCCATGGCTCGCTTGAGCGCCTTGAGTTTCTCCGGGGTCTTCTTCTCCGCAAGTTTTGCCAGTTCATCGTCCAGCGACAGGACCAGCTTGCCTGTCCGCGAATCGAACAATTTGACTTGGCCCAAGCCGGTCCCGACGGCCAGCAGGGTTCCATCGGGTGAAAATGCGAGCGGCCCGACCTCGAAGTCGCGCGGTCCTTCGGTCGCGGCGAGCAGTGCGTCTTCATCCTGGGTGGTGAGCGATATCGAGACGGCGGTCTTCCCCGTTTCGGCGTCCAGGATCTCCACCGTTCGTTTCCAGCCTTCGGGTGAGGGGACTGCCTTGCCGCCACTCGAAACCGCAATCAGCTTGCCGTCCGGCGAACACGCGATCTTCTTGCCGTCGCCGGTGGTGAAGTATTTGACTCGTGCGGGTATGGCGGAGTTGGTCGGTTGCGCCGGCATCTTGTCCGCTGGAAAGTACTGCTGTTTGCCGATTCCATCGAGCCAGCGAACGTCTGGAACCCGGTGCGCCCGAAGTGCTTCGTCGATGGTGATCTTGACCGTGCGAAGCCACTCTTCTTGCTTCGTCGACTCCGCGTCCTTCTCACCAGCATGCGCAGGCATGTGAACCACGGCCTTCGTGAAGGCGTCCCATTCGCCATCTTCGCGAACCTCGATGGTGACTCCCTTCACGGTCCTCAGCGAAAGCAACAGCTTATCGACATCACTTTGCTTGTCCTGCGAATTCCAGACACCTCGCCCGCCATAAACCGTTACGAGGATCTCGCCCGGAGCTATTTTGGGCGGGGTATGTACAGACTCGCGACTGTCCTTCAGGCCGCCCAGCAGAACATTACCGCCGTCCGGGACTGTGACCACGCTTCGCTTCCACAACAGATCGCCGACGAGTGGAGTACCAGTTTCAAGTTGAACCTCTTCGTCTGTCGTAAATCCGCCGCGAATTTCCTTGTCAACAAGCCGCAGCGACATGGTGCCGGAGCGATCAGCGCCCTTCCCCCAGGTGCCATTGAAGCGGCGTTCAACTCGCGACCACTTCAAACGCAGCGTGCCCGAATCCTTGTCGATGCCTCTAGAATCTACCCCAGACGGCCCTCCCATCCGCCCCTGAAACATCGAATCCATCCCGCCCGATTTGGTCTTGTTGGAGCTGTTGAGCGCGTCAGGCCGCGCCTTGGGGCTGATACCAAAACCATTGGGGCCGTCAACCTTACCGCCACCGGGAAAGTCGAAGGCGAGCGGCACAGGGCCGATGGTGGGCACATTGATGCGGACGCCGGAGCCACGCGAGACGCCACCGATAGCACCAACGAGTGGGTCATTACTCGGGGCCGGTTTGTCCCTGACGGAGCCCGTGAAAGACCCCTCGTTCTCTCCGGACCCTTTTGCTTCGAGCACCACGGTGCCCCATTCATCGCTGGTCCATTGACCGCCGATGTCGGGCGCTTCCGTCGCTTGCAGCAGCACCATCCCCAGCAAAGTCATTCCGATCGTTCCGAGCATGGCGAGCACTCCTTTTCGAGTGACGTTGAAAATCGAACGGCGGCCAACGGCGTGAGGCACCAGGCGGTAATCAGTCGGAGGTGCGGCTTGCTGTTCGAAGGGAACTGACTTGGCGGCACCAACCAACCCGCCAGCAAACGCTCCCCAGGATATTGCGGCCATCATCCAAAACGCGCCGTTAGACCAACCGACGAAAGGGATAGCGATCAACGCCAAGCTGCCCGGCGCGATAGCGGAGAAGAGAATGATGCGGAGCCAAAGCAATTGGCGGACGCCATTTTTTTCGGCATAGAGATTCGTTGTCATCGCTTCCCTCGTTACTTTGAATATCGAACGGCGGCCAGTGGCGTGAGGAACAAGCGAAGCTGGCAGAGGCACGGACGTGGGTTGCTGAAGGTGCGACAGGCACTCTTCCAGCAATTGGCTGACTTCGCTCGCGGAGGCAAAACGCTGAGTCGGGTCTTTCGACAGCAATCGCTCGACGATGTGACAGAACCACGGCGGCAGTTCGGGAACGAGCGAGGCCATCGCGGCGGGCTGCTCATCGACGATCCGCCGGAGCGTGGCCATCGTCGAATCGGTGCGGAACGGCGACACGCCGGTCGCCATCTCGTACAGCACGCAGCCGAGACTGAACAGATCCGAGCGGCCATCGAGCGCCTCACCGCGAGCCTGCTCCGGCGACATGTACTCCGGAGTCCCCGCGATGATTCCTTGACGCGTCATCGACACATCATCGGCGGCTCGTGCCAAACCGAAATCCGTCAGCACCGCGCGTTCCACTCCTTTTTCGAGCAGGATGTTCGCCGGTTTGACATCGCGATGGATCAGCCCCTGCCCGTGAGCCGCCGCGAGTCCTTCCGCAGCCTGCATCCCGATGCGAAGAATCTCCTTCAGCTCCAATGTCCCGCGTGCTTTCAGCCGCTGCGCGAGCGATTCGCCGGTCAGCAGCGGCATGACCAGAAACGGCAGTTGCCCGTTGGGTTGCACCTGATGAATCGCAATGACGTGCAGGTTGACCACCGCCGCCGCCGCTTGGGCCTCGCGGGCAAATCGCTTTCTCGCCAGCGCACTGTGGGCGAGGTGCGGAGCCAACGCCTTGATGGCCACGAACCGCTTGAGTTCGCGGTCGAATCCCTTGAGCACCACGCCCATGCCACCCCGGCCGATGATGTCGAGCACGTCATATCCACCCAGCCGCCCCAAGACCGCCGGGTCATCGGACGGTTCCAAGTGATCGACGACGAAGTCGGCCGTGGAACATTCCTCACGCAGCGGCAAGGCGTCGTCGAGATCATCGGGAGTGAGCATCGAAGCGATTTCATGGCTCGCTTGTTCGCCTCCCGCAAGCCGCTCCATTTCCGCCGAACACGACTCGCAGTCATCCAGATGGAGATGCAGCGTCGCTTCCTCATCGGCATTGAGCGACCCCGTCAGCGCGAGTTCCAACCGTTCGTGTGAGCACAGACCGTTCATGATGTTTTCTCCATTTCTGCCACGACCTCACGAAGCCGCGCAATGACTCGACACTTGGCGACACGCACCGCCCCGGCAGTTATCCCCAGTTTGATCGCGGCCTCCGCGACGGAAGTCCCTGAGACAGCGACTTCCCAAAACGCCTGCCATGTCTGCGGACGTACTTCGGCCCGGACCTGTTCCGACGTCACGCGAAACAACGCTCGCCGAAGTTCCCGATCAAATTCATCCGTTTCGGGACCATCAACTGCCGGCTGCGACTCCACCAACACATCGAGATCAAGGGACGAAGTCGTCACTTGTCGTCGTTGCCGCCGAACCCAGGAAACGACCAAGTTGCGGGTCACTCGTCGCAACCAACCCCGAAATGAACCGTGTTCCGCCCCATGTTCCCAGCGTCCGATGTTTCTGTTCACAGCCAGAAACAATTCCTGCAAGACTTCGAGTGCGTCAGCATCCTGCAAGCCAGTCCTTCGCAAGACGCGGTAAATCACCGGCTCATAAAGCGATACAAACTCCACCCAAGCGTCGTGATCTCCGGGATCGCGAAGCCGTAGCAGCAAGCTCGCACGGGTTGTCGGGGTGAGTGTCATGGTCGTTACCTACCAGACTACACGCTCACAATCCGGCAGCGTTACACGAGGTCTGCGAATTCTTCTCAAATACTCGACTTATCCAAGTCGAGATATCACGCTGAAGATCGGCTCGTTCGCCCCATTCCATCGCGAATCAGATGGAGCCGACTGGCAGCCACACATCCGCAGCAAGCTACGCCGCAAAACGTTCGCCACGCGGTTCAAGGACACCAAAGACCCGTTCCGCATCGTCATCGTCCGTGACATGTGGCTGACCGGCTTCGACGCTCCCTGTCTCCACACGATGTACGCCGACAAACCGATGCGCGGTCACGGGCTGATGCAGGCCATCGCTCGCGTGAACCGTGTCTTCCGCGACAAGCAGGGCGGGTTGATCGTCGAAGACCTCGGACTGGCCGATCAGTTGAAGCAGGCGTTGGCGACCTACACCGAGAGCGGCGGCCAAGGCTCGCCGATCATCGACACGGCTCAAGCGGTCGCCGTGCTGCTGGAGAAGTACGAAGTCTGCTGCGACCTGATGCACGGCCTTGACTGGTCGAAATGGATGACCGGCACGTCGGCCGAACGGCTCGGCCTGCTGCCCGCCGGTCAAGAACACGTCTTGCAGCAGGAAGACGGCAAGGCTCGCTTCACCAAGGTCGTGACCGACATCTCCCGTGCCTTCGCCTTGTGTGCCGCTCACTCATTAGCCGCGCGGCGCTAGCGCCGGTTGCTCAATGAACCGGACGCTAGGAACCTTGGCCACGCTTTTGTAACAGGTCTTTTGGGTCGGCCTGGTCTCGGCCGAGCGAAATGACCTTGTGGGCGAACAGTTCGAGGATGCAGTTGGTGAGGTCGAACTTCCGATTCAAGAGCGGCCGGTCTACTGAGAAGCCCAGTCCGTTGATGGTCAGGTCATCAACGTTTGAGGAAAACTCGCTTGGATCGCCAGAACCAGAAGCGGTCCCTCAATTTCAGGAACAGCCGCAGTGTTACGGTTGCCGGACCTGTTTGCTCGCCGCGTAAGCCCGCTGCCGAGCGATGTATTGAAAGATGCTGGTTACTACTGTGTCATGGATCAGGCCGAGTTTGCCACGGATGTGCTGTTCGCCGATGGCTCCACGCTGAAACCGCTGTTTGAGTCCTGGCTAAACAGTGCCACGCGATTGCAGCAACGACTCCACACGAATTCAGGAAGACCACGAATGCAGTGCATATCGGCCAAGTCCGGAGCGGGCTACTTCGTCTCGACCTTTTTCTCGCCAGCCAGTTGGGACTTCAAGTACGCGACGGCGTCGTTGAGTTGGCGGTCGGCGAAGTCGGATTTTGGCGGGCCATCTTTGCTTAGCACGTCGCGCTGTCGGCGGTATTCCAGGTAGTCTTGCAACTCTTTGTTTGTGAATTCGATCGCGTGCTCGGGGTCGGGACCGACGCCCCATTCTTCGGTGTCTTTCGCTCCGGGGAACTTGTGGATATTGCGACCGCTCGGCCGTTTGTAGGCGGCGGTTGTGAGCTTCAGCGCGCTGCTGCCACCTTCCAGTTCGATGACGTTTTGCACGCTCCCTTTGCCCCATGAACGTTCGCCGACGATGGCTGCTCGTTTGTGATCCTGCAACGCGGCACTGACGATTTCACTGGCCGACGCGCTGAATCGATTGACCAGTACCGCCATTGGGAACCCGGAAAACGTCCCTTCTTTTTCCGCAGTCCACACGCGGCCTTCCGAGTTTCTTCCCGCCACGCTGACGATCGTCCCTTGTTCCAAATACAAGTCGGCGATCTTCGTCGCTTGGCTCAGCAGCCCACCCGGATTGAATCGCAGGTCGAGCACCAGCGCTTTGAAACCGTCGGCTTTCAGCGAGGTCATGGCTTCTTGTAACTCATCACCACTGCGGCGGCCGAAGTGCGTCAGGCGGATGTACGCGATCTTGTTTGGCTCATCAAGGAAGAAATTCCAAGAGTCATCCGGCTTGTGGGTATCGCCCAGCACCGTGGCCACTTGAATGATCGCGCGCGTAATCTTGAGTTGCTCCGTCTTGTCCGATCCGGCGTGTTGAACGCCGATCGTGACTTCGGTGCCGGGTTTGCCTTGCAGCAGCTTGACCGCCTCTTCGAGCGAAATCCCTTCCGACGATTTTCCTTCGACCTCCATGATCAGGTCGCCCGATTTGACTCCCGCCTTGTACGCCGGAGTCCCCGGCAGCGGAGTCATGACCATCAGCCGCCGCGACTTCGGATCAATCTGCACTTGGATGCCGACGCCGCCGAATTCTTGTTCGACCTCTTGGCTGAACCGCTTCAACTCGTCAGGACTGATGTAGTTGGAATACGGATCAAGCTGCGTGACCATCCCCTTGATGGCGGCCTGAATCAGCGTCTTGCGATCGACCTCTTTGACGTAGTTCCGCTCGATCTGCTCGAACGTGTCCACGAAGAGCTTCATCAACTCGTACTCTTCGTCCTTCTTAGAGTCGGCGGCTGGCTTCTCGCCAGACTTCTCCTCCGGAGCCGGCTTGTCTTGAGCGAACGTGATTGTCGCACCGACCAAACCTAGAGCGATCGCCATCAAACCAACAAACCGAACAAGCACTCGCATGACGCAACTCCCTCCGCCGCGCGGGACCAATCCGAGCCATTCCGGCTCGGCCAAACCTTCATCGCCAAACGCCGCGACGAGTCTAGGCCAAGCGGAAAATCGAAACAAGCGGCGTTCGTGAGGTTGGTGTGGGCTTCTATTTCGCGTTCGACAAAAGGCTTCGCAAACTGTCTGAAAGCTCGATATCTTGGCATGTCGATGACGGCTCATGACTAGGCAGGCGAGGTTAAGTAATGACTGGTTTACTTCGTGGATCGGTGGCGATCTGTGTGTTGATCGCGTTTGCCGCCGAACGGCCGAGGGCTGACGAAGCCAGCTCGGCGGTCGATTTTGAACTCGATGTGATGCCGGTGTTGACTCGATTTGGGTGCAACGCCGGAGCGTGTCACGGGAAGCAGCGCGGCCAAAACGGGTTTCAGTTGTCGCTGCTGGCGTTTGATCCCGACTTCGATTTCGACTCGTTGACGAAAGAGTCTCGCGGGCGACGGACGTCGCTGACGTCACCGGAGCAAAGCTTGTTGTTGCTCAAGCCGATCGGAGCGGTCCCACACGGGGGAGGGAAGCGACTGGAATCGGGAACACCAGAGTTTGAAACGCTGCGGAAATGGCTGGTCGCCGGGATGCCGCGAACGGCCGCGAATGCTCCGAAGCTGGAGCGGATCAGCGTTGAGCCGAGCGAAATGGTTCTGGCGAACAACGCCAAACAACCACTCAAGGTGACGGCACATTACTCGAATGGAACGACGCGAGATGTCACACGCATGGCTCAGTTTCAGTCGAATGAATCGGCGATCGCGAATGTCGATGTCAACGGCCTGATCGCCGCCAGTCCGGTTCCCGGCGAGTCGACAGTGATGGCTCGATACATGAATTGGATCGCCGTCTGCACGGTGTCGGTCCCACTCCCGAACGAGGTGCCGCGCGAGGTTTACGACAAACTCCCGAAGAAAAATCTGATCGACGAATTGGTTTGGAAAAAACTGGCGCGGATGCGACTGACTCCGTCCGAACCGGCGGCCGATCACACGTTCTTGCGACGAGTCTTCATCGACATCATCGGCCGAGCGCCGACCGCTGACGAAGCCAAGACGTTTCTCGACGATTCGTCGCCGAACAAACGCGAAGCGCTCATCGATCATCTGTTGTCTCAGCCGGAATACGCCGAGCACTGGGCGAACAAATGGGCCGACCTGCTGCGGCCGAATCCGTATCACGTCGGCATCAAGTCCACCTGGAACTACGACGCTTGGATTCGAGACGCCTTCCGTAAGAACAAGCCGTATGACCAATTCGACCGCGAACTATTGACCGCCAAAGGAAGTACTTGGCGAAACGGCGGCACGAACATGTTTCGCGACCGACGGCAACCGGATGAGCTGACGACGATCGTCAGCCAGTTGTTTCTCGGTATTCGGTTGGAGTGCGCGAAGTGTCATCACCATCCGTTCGAGAAATGGAGCCAAGACGATTTCTATTCGTTCGCCGCGTTCTTCGGCCGACTCGGTCGTAAGGGGACTGGCATCTCGGCTCCAATCAGCGGTTCGGAAGAATACATCTTCACGGGCAATCGGATTCAAGTGCCGCACCCGCAGTCCGGGAAAGACATGCCGCCAAAACCGCTCTTCGGCGAAGCTCCCGCGATCGGAGACAAGGACGATCCACGCGATGTCATGGCGAACTGGATCGCCTCAAAGAACAACCCGTTCTTCACGCAAGTCATGGTCAACCGCGTCTGGACCGACTTGATGGAGCGCGGCCTTGTCGAGCCGGTCGATGACTTGCGCGCCTCAAACCCGCCGAGCAACGGCCCGCTGCTGGAAGCTCTCGGCCGCGACTTCGCCGAACAAGGCTTCGATTTGAAAAAACTGATCCGTCGAATCACGACTTCGCACGTTTACAGCCTCAGCAGTCTGACGAACGAACGCAACGCCGTAGACACGCGAAATTACTCGCGCCATTTCCGCCAGCGACTGCGCGGCGAAGTGTTGCTGGACACGATCACGCAAATCACTGGTGTCCCCGAAACGTTCGCCGCGATGGCCCCCGGTACAACCTCGAAGGAACTTTGGACGGTGCGTGTCGATTCGATGTTCCTCGACGCCTTTGGCCGCCAGAACGAAAACCAGGATCCTCCCTGCGAACGGACCTCCGACACGACCGTCGTGCAAGCGCTGCACTTGATGAACAGCGAAAACCTGTTCAACAAAGTGACTTCCGACACCGGCCGCGCCGCAGAACTCGCCAAGTCCGAAAAACCGGCCGCCGAGGTCGTCGAACAGCTTTACTTGTCGATCTATGCCCGCCGCCCGACGGAAGCCGAGTCGAAAGTGACCGTCAGCCTGTTTGAAAAAGAGGGTGCCGTTCGCCGCAAGGTGATCGAAGACCTGATGTGGGCGATGCTCAACACACCGGAGTTCGTGTTCAAGGACTAAGCTTAGCTTAGACCGCCTCGTTGACGTTCTCGCATTTGGCCTTGCGGTCGATCCGTTTCAACAAACCCGCCAGGACTTTGCCGGGGCCGACTTCGGTAAACTCGGTTACCCCCTGCGCAATCAGCCAGCGGACAGAGTCTTCCCAGCGGACGGGGCTGATGACCTGTCGCACCAGCAGTTGCCGAATCTCATCCGGGTCGGAATGCACGGCGGCATCGACATTCGAGACGACCGGAATGCGCGGTGAACGGATCGTCACTTTGGACAAGGCCTCGGCAAGCTTTTGATCGGCGGGCTGCATGATGCTGGTGTGAAACGCTCCCGCCACGCTGAGCGGAATCGCTTTGCCACCAGCGATCTCGGACAGTTCGACCGCTTTCGCGCAGGCCGACTTGTCGCCCGACACGACGAGGTTTCCGGGACACAAAAAATTGGCGATCGAGATTTGTCCCGCACCCGATGCGGTCACTTGATCGCAGATCGCCTGCACTTGATCTCGCTCGAGCAACAGCAAGCTGGCCATGCCAGACGGCTGCCGGTCGGAAGAGTCCTGCATCGCCTGACCGCGCCGCTGAACAACCTTCAATCCATCTTCAAACGTGAGCGCTTCGGCGAACACCAACGCGGTGTATTCGCCTAAGCTCAGGCCGGCGGTCATCGAGCACGCGGCCACGACATCGGGCTTCATTTCTTTGAGCATTTCCAACGCAGCCAGACTGCTGACGAACAACGCCGGCTGGCTGTAAACGGTTGAATCGAGCTGCTCTTTCGGACCCTCAAAGCAGAGCTTCGCCAAGTCGTATCCCAGAATCTCGGCCGCGCGATCGAACAGCGACTTTGCGACAGGATATTTTTCATAGATCGACCGGCACATGCCGACCGATTGTGCTCCCTGACCGGGAAATAAGAATGCCGATTGAGCCATGTGACTGAGTCTCCCGTTTGACGTCATGCGAGCCGGATGACATTAGCCGCCGGACAATCTTCGACAGTATCCGCCGATGTTCCGGGGCTAACACCCTCCGGCTCACCTGTAGGTTCGTTACGCACCCGCGTTGAGCGGCATGTCGGCCAGCTCGGCAGAGATGGAGGCGTTGATGTCGCGGTCTTTGAATTTCATCGCGACGTTCAACGCATTGCGGATTGAATGCCCATTGCTCGACCCATGACAAATAATGCAAATGCCGTCGATTCCCAGCAGCGGCGCGCCTCCCTCTTCGCTGTGCTGGTAACGCTTGCCGAGATTTTGCAACGCTTTCATGCCGAGTTCGCGTTCGGCTCCCAATTGCCCGATGACTTCGTGCGCCACCGTCTTGAACAAGAAGTCGGCCATCCCCTCGCTGACTTTGAGTACCACGTTGCCGACGAATCCCTCGCAGACGATGACATCGGCTCCGCCGTGATAAACGTCGCGCCCCTCGATGTTGCCAACATAGGCATTTTTCAAGTGACTGTTTTGCAGCAGCGTGTGAGTTTCGCGGTACAGGTCGTTCCCCTTGCCTTCTTCACTGCCGATGTTCATCAAGCCGACTCGCGGGTTCTCGATTCCCAGCACGTCACGAGCATAGACCAAACCCATAATGCCGTACTGATAAAGATGTTCGGGCCGTGCCGCCGGGTTCGCGCCGACATCGACCAAAACCGCGCGGCCTTTCATCGTCGGCAAGGCGACCGCGATTCCCGGCCGCTTAACATTCTTCAGATACAGCCGCGTTCGCAATCCCGCAGCAACAACCGCACCCGTGTGACCCGCGCTGACGACTGCATCGACTTCGCGACCGGCCATCATCTGCCAGCAGAGGGAGATCGAGCAGTTGGGCTTTTTGCGCAATGCTTCGGTCGGCTTCTCCTCCATGGTGATCCAACTGTCGGAATGCCGCACGGTCAGGCGATCGTTGTCGATCCCCGACTTCTCGATGAGCGGGCGCAACTGGGGCTCATCACCGACCAACACCACTTGCAGTTCGTGATACGCCTGCAATGCGGCGACGGCTCCGTCGATATTCGGGCCGGGAGCAAAATCGCCCCCCATGGCATCCAGCGCGATCCGCATGAGTTGGCCGCTCCGACGGCTAGTCGTCGTTGCCGACGTCATAGCTCCGACCGTGATAGTGTCCGCATTGCGGGCAAACCGTGTGAGTTGGGATCATCGTCCCGCACTGTACGCACGCCGCTAAATTCAAGGGCTTAATCGCGTTATGGCTCCGCCGCTTTCGCGACCGAGACTTCGATGTCCGCCGTTTGGGAACTGCCATGATGTCTCCAACGCTCCACAATCCAGTGGGCCAAACCCCACAAGTCGCAACACTTCCTCTGCGGTTTCTCGCAAAGAGCGGGACATAGTAAGAAGCCCTCGACCGCACTTCAAGCAACGAGACTTCGCGTTATTCGACTTCCTGCAACCACAGGCGGATCTCGTTCTCGTATTCGGCCGAGAGATCCCCTTTCACGAGTTCGCGTTGAAAATTGGCCGCCCCTTCATCGCGAAAGTCGGCCGCTTCGGCGTTCGGGAAACGGTTGGCAGGATCGGGAGCGATCAGGCCACGAATCAACGCCAGCAGCCGATCGTCGCGGCAAATATCGGGAGGCAGCAGGTCCGGCAATTGGTCCATCAGTTCTCGCTTTGCTCGAATCAAGTCATTGAAGTGTTCCAAACCAGCGAACAACGTTCGGCCAGACAACATCTCGACCAAGCAATATCCCAGGCTGGCCAAGTCAGACACGGGTGAGGATTCTTCGCCCATCAAGACTTCGACGGCTGCATAGCGTGGCGTACAGGCTCGCGGTGCGGATTTGTCCCCCAGTTCAAACGCGAATCCAAAGTCGATCAACTTCGTGTTGCCGGTTCGCTTCAACATGATATTGGCCAGTTTGACGTCAGCATGGACGATGTTTTGCCGATGCATCGCCCCTAGGGCGGCCAAACACTCGCGGACCACAGCGATCGCCACTCCCGGTTTCAGCCGCGAGTGCTTCGGGCCAGCCGTGATGATCACGTCATTGATGTAGTCAAAGCGTTCCGGGCTGAGCCGGCTTCGTACTTTTTGCAAAGATTCGGGAAGCAACAGATGCCGCAGATCGAAGCCATCCACCCATTCCATGACCTGCACGCTGATGCCCCGGCATTGAATGACGTTGTGCATATCGAGCAAATGGTCTTGCTGAATCAACGCCAAGTGCATGCCGACTCGCGCCACACGCTCCATACCACGGCGATAGGCTCGCGTATCGGAATAACTCGTGGGGGAAAAGACTTTCAGCGCCACAGGCAGCGAAATGTTGTGCGCCCCCATGCGTTCGGCCAGAAACACCACGCCCTGGCTCCCCGAACCCAGACGATCAAGCAGCCGATAACGCACCGTCCAGCGAATATCTTCCGCGACTACGATCGACTCGAATTGCTGTTGTAGATCACGATTGGCAGGGCTTGCTGAGTGGCCAACTCGCGGTGCGCCACGGCGTTCATCAAACTGCGTGGAAGGCATGTCGTCTTTCGACAAATGGGCGGCGTCAGAGCGACGATGCTGCGGAGAAATTCGGCTCGGCACGGGTTTCAATCCTTTGAATGTCGTCGCGCGTCTCGGCACTCCGCCAAAACGTCGGCGGTGGATCATACCGCATCGTTCGACTTAGGGCGAACAGCAAGTTACTGGAGCGTGGAAGACAAGAATTGAGGCGGAGCAGTCGTTGATGCGTGTGCCGCTTGTGCGTGATCCTCCAGAAAAAGTTGAAGCCAGTGAAGTTAGAGTTGGTTCGATCGCAACCTGTAATTTATTGAGTCGTTAGTTTGTGTAATCGGGTTCGAGACGACGGATAATTGGGTTGCAGAACTAGGCAACTCTGATATGGATCAATCGCGAGGACCGGGCTGGCCCAGCACTTCCAGCACACGGCCGAGGTTCAATTCTGTGGGGCACAAATTGAATTCCAAACGAATTGCGCTTTCCAACACTTCGACGGCCGCCTTGTTCTGGCAGGTTTGTAGGAACGCTGCTCCGAGGGGTCACACACCGAACTTGGATTGAGTTCGAGGCTCCGCATGAGGTGCAGAATTGCCGTGACCCATTGCTGCTACATCAGGCAGAGCTCCGGATAGCTATGTGCTCGAAAGTATGTGCGTCTTGCTCGATGATCTCACTCAAAATTCAGGATGGCTTCCTAAAACCGTTGCATTTCCACCTAAGACTCCGCGTCTTCCAATCGGTAATGCAGGGTCGGAATGAATTCGGGCAGACTTCCTTTCTCCCTTGCCCCGCACGCCATGTCCCGGAGGATAAAGTCCAGTCAACGTAGTCGTGTGCGAAGGGAGCGTTCAGTGATGCTGGGGCATAAGCCCGCTCGAACAACACGCCTCGGTTGGCCAGTGCATCGAGAGCGGAGTATTGGCCGCGGCAAACCCCTAACAGCCCAGACGATCTGCATGTGTGGTGTCCAACGTAATGAGCAGGACGTTAAAACGGCGTTCCGGAGCACGCCAGAGCGCCATCGCAAGCAGAACCACAATGCAAATCGCAATTCCTCTCGAAGCAGCAACGCCTCGTTCGACTTCTGTGGCCTTCATCTAGGGCTTGCGCGTCAATTGAAAATTGACTTCTCCGCCGGAGGAGGGCACATCGGCGATCAGCTTGCTATCGGCCAAGGAACTATAGTTTGCGACGAGTACCTCCTTGGTCAGACCAGCGAACAGTGCTGGATCTCCTGTCTGCGGCACGTCGGCACCATCCTTGATCATCACCATTTTCTTAATGACGACCTTGTGCCTGCCGGGCATCGCCCCTTCGCCGCCATGGATGGCCTGCAGGGAAAACTTCCCTTGCGCATCGGTCATGGCTTGTGACTCCACCGCCGCCGGAGGATTCTTTACTAGCGGCGGAATGATCGGATAGAAAAAGACTTTGGCATTGGCCAGTGGTTTGCCGTCTAGTGTGATCGCCCCCGTAACTTTGGTCAGAGTAGCCCGAGAAGAACTTCCCTGGCCTCCGCATCCGGCGAACAACAGCAGGCTCGTGGCGAACAATAGGCGACTTCTGCATAACGAGATCATCGGGTTCTCCAATATCTAAAAGGCGAGCGACTTCGCGGCGCGTCACTTGAAAGCACAATTGGTCCACAAGATTTAGAATTCTCCCACGGCCTCTTTGCCGCTGATGGTACACAGCGCCGTTCGGGCCGCTGCGGAGATGCTCTGGTTCATAAATCTCACCGCGCCATCGGCCATCAACACATGTAGGCCACCCGAATGATAACTCCCGCCAACGATGTAATTGGCAAGCACTTTGCCTTGGTTGGCTGCTCCCGCGGCCCAGGTGTTCGGTGCCGTCGCAAGATTGACCCCGTTCATGACCCAGCCCCGATAACCCCACGCAGAACATGTCCCGCTACTTACAGAATACAGTCGCTCCGCGATTGCTATCGTGCTGCTCGTCCCATCCCTCAAGTCCGCAAAAGTCGGCTTCGCGTCGTGTCCCGTGAAGTACTTGTTCGGTAAGCCTTGCCAGTCATAGGACGTGGAAATGCTATTGGTCGTGCTAAAGTCGTAATTCGTTTTTTGTGCGGTGCCTGTCCCGGGGCCGTAGTGATTGGCACCGCTGAGCTTGGGGTTGCCACTATCCGTCGGGCAACTGAAGACCGCTATTGTCTTGTCAATCAACAGTTGGTTCGGCCACGTTCCACCGCCGCCTGTTGTGTTGCCAGGAAAACCGCAGAACGGCGGGTCGGATCCACCATAACCATTCGCCCCAGCGAGAAACGGACCGAAGGGGGCGTTCATGTTCATCTGCTTATACAAAGGAGCCTGATCCAAATACGGTAGGAGCATCACCAACCCATTGACGTTTGTGACGCAAGGTGGATCGACGTTCGGCGAGTAGTTTTGACCCAAATTGTACCCCGAGGCCGTAAAGCAACGGTTGGCGTCATGATAGTTCTGCAAAGCCAATCCCAACTGCTTTAGGCTGCTCTTACACTGCGTACGGCGAGCCGCTTCGCGAGCTTGTTGCACAGCGGGCAACAGCAAAGCGATCAAGATGGCGATGATGGCAATCACCACGAGAAGTTCAATCAGCGTAAATGCTTTGCGACGGACAGATTTTCTTTGGCACATACAAATTCCTTTCACGATCATTTGTGACATAAATGTGATTAGTTCCACAGCGCCTAATTCGGTGCTCCGTCGCGATATCGAATGGACTCACGAGTTAGTAGTCTGAATGTCGATGCTGGCTGGATCAAACCGCTCAAGAACTCCGTGGAGCGCTCTGCAGTGTTCACGGGAAATTGAGGACGCAGCATGTATGCCAACTTGCGAAACATTCTCGATAACTGTGGTTCGCACCGTGTCTAGCCGCCGCTTGGCATCCATTTCACGGCTGACCGCAGTGCAACGATCATGATTCCGTAGCAGCGATGAGCAATTACGCGGCATTGAAAACTCATTACTCGCGAGGTAGCCATCTCCGGCTGTGAGCTGCCGAGTGATCTTGCAACCACAGATCGTTGAGGTGTTGTGACAAAGTGACGAGTCGTGTGGTCTGAGGTTTGCAGTTCATCGGTTCGCGCTGCGTTACGTTCTGTCTAACGAGATGCAGGAGTGAATCATGTTTACGACAATTGGTACGTGGAAACGCCTTTTTGTCGCGACAGAAGGCGAGCAAAATCGTCTGCGAACTTGTGCCACCGAAATACGAAATGATGCTCAAGACTTGGACAACGCTTTGGGCCTTGCTCAACAACGCACAAGTATTGCCGGGCTGCACATCCAGAATTGGCCGCTGTTTTTTGTGCTTTGGCAGATCATCGGCTGTGTTTCGGCCTATGACGCTTTCTTGGCCATGAAATATCGAGAAGACTTGGTGGAGCAAAACCCGCTGGGCAGCCTGTTGTTATACGCGAATGACGGTGATCCAGCGTTGTTCCTTGGAGTGAAGTTTTTGGGGACCATGATGGTTCTGGGGATTCTCGTGAATCTCTACCACAGCCAGCCACAGCGCGGCTTGGTCATTGCCAAGGGGGTCGCGGCTTTTCAAATCGCCCTATTGGCTTATCTCACGTTGAGTTGATTCGATTGGATATCGATCGGCTGGTCGCAAAGGATTCTGCAGTCCGCCGAATTTGTCTGGGCGATGGCGCTCATGGCCCGCATTTCCGAAAAAATGAAGGAACGCGAAATGAAAGGCGGGCGGATGTCTTCATTTGGTTTTTGATCGATATGGATGGAGTGATCTACCGCGGCAAGCAGTTTATTCCCGGAGCAGATACTTTCATTCATTGACTGTTGGAACGCGGAATTCCGTTCGCCCTTCTGACAAACTGCACTTTCCGACGTTTGTCCGATCACCCCCTGTTTCAACACAGTCCAAACTTGGCAGGTGATTGCAACCACGAGAGTTTGCCGTCCGTTTCCATCGCCGCGTCCCAAATCGCGACCGCGAAAGGCCACGTGCTGCGCACTTCATTGTTCGGCGGCAGATGTGTCAAAGCAATCGCAGGCATTCGAGCGATGGACATGGGAAGCTGAGGCCCAACCCGATCTCATGGGCTTCCCCGCCCGTGACGAACGCTGGCACTGGCCCTTCGACGATCTGTTTCACGCAGCCGGCAGAACCAATATGTCCGGTCGAGCGATGAGCGTGCCTTTCACGTTGATCGCCAAGTGCGGCCAGTCTTCCATTTTGGTCAGGACTTTGAAGATCGACTCGCGGACCAGCATTGTGTCCATGCTGAAGGCCGGGCCGATCGCGGCTCGCCAGATTAGCGGCATCTGCGACAGCAATTCAAAACGGCTGTCGGGCAGGATCGTGGTTTCGCACAGTTCGTAGCCGGTGACGCAGCCCAAGTCGGCGGATTGCCATTCGGCGGCTCGGCCGTATTTTTCGTAGACCCGCTCTATCGCGTCCCAAGGTTCCGAAATGTCGGCTCGATGCTGCGAGTAGTACATCGCGGTGGCTTGAACCAAAAGCGTGTCGCGATGCGCTTCTTGCAGGTCGATCGGCGGCGGACCGAAGGACACGGTCCGCGAGATCGCCATGTGCAAGCCTTTTCGCCGGCCGACGACGCTCATCGTGACAAAGCGTTCGATCGGAGTGTCGCCGAAGTTCCATTGCCGGTTCTGTTGCCAGCGCCCATCCGCGTGAACTTGGACTCGCACCGGCGTGATGTCGTTCTTGGCGAGGCGATACATCAATTGAGCCGCGACATCGTTCTCGCATTCGCCACGGCGAATCTTCCGCGCAGTGATTTCGAGGATTCGCGACAACACCCGCGAGGTGTGTCGCAGCGACTGGCACTCGGTGATCGCCAGCGGCAACCGCATGTCCGCCAAACGGTGCGACATATCCGTGCAGTTCCGCAACGGCTGATCGCTGGCCACTTCACGGCCTCGCACCGCCTGGCTCAATAGCGACTGTGGATCGTCGAACCACATCCGATCGTGCAAGTCAAAGCCGAGTCCCGCGACTTCGTGGCTGAGCATTTGCGGCGTGTCGGAGTTGCGGCACAGGATCGTTCGTGATCCGGGCGTGATCAGCAAGGCCGCAGTCGGCTCATTGCCGATGTCGAATGACGGCTGTCCCCCCGCCGTGAACCATGCAAAGTTGCTGGGTCGCGTCAGCAGGATCGCGTTGAGCTTTCGTTCGCGGAGGAACTCCGCCAGCAAGACATGCCGCTGACCGACAATTTTGGCACGTGCATGATCGAACGCATCCGAGTCACCGGGAACAGTCGGCAGCACCACGAAATGTTTGTCGTAGCTCGACGACTTCGCGTCCTCATCGTCCAAAAAATCTTCAGCGTCTGCGGTAGCGAGCGGCACCGTTTCAACTAGTGGCTTCACGATCGCAAGAGTGGCCGGAGTCTTGATTGGCGCTTTCGGCAACGTGATCAGCTCGGATTTCACGATCGGTTGTGCAGGCGGAATAGGCGCACGCGGCTGCGCGGAATTCGCGCCGCGTTTCGGCGACGGAACCGGATCGACCATGACCCATTGCGGTTTTTCCGAAGACTTGGATTCCGGCCGCAGGTCGAGCACAAAGTCGCATTCAGCCGCTTCGAAGACTTGCCCCCAATCGGCTTCGAGAAAATCAGAACGCGCCGGATCAATCGCGGGGGTTTGTTCCAACGGACGATCATCGTTTGTCGTCGTCGCGAGGAGTTGTGCGAGCGCCCCATCCAGATCGAGGATGTTCGCGACAAATGGAGTGACGATGCCGACAACCTCTTCGTCAGAGTCACCGTCACCGATCAGTGTCGTTCGTTCAAAACCATGCGAGACGTCCGGCACCGCAGAATTTCGAATTGACGGAACGTCAGGCTTTGATAGTGGAACGCTTGATTCCGCCAATTCAGAATTCTGCGGTGCCGGACGCTGGTTGGGGACATCGTCCACTTCCGGCGCATCAACTTCAACGTTCACAAGTTCGGCATCGGCCAATTCCAGGTCGCTCAGGTTTTCGGCCACTTCCAGTTCCGGCTCTGCGAACGTGGGCAAATCGGAGGCATACATCTCGGCTCGATCGGCATCGATCTGGCCCGATTCATCTTCGCCGACCCCTGCCGATTGACTCAGTCCCGGCAGAATTCCCGACATCGTCGATTCGTTCTCGACTTCGTCGATTCCCGCCAGTTGCTTAACACCAACCTGCTCGCCATTTCGTCGAGCACCCTGTTTGAGCTTGTCGCGGCCCGACTGATGTCCGTTTCGCGTCAGCCCGTCAATCGCCTCTTTCCGAGTGCCAAAGACATTCACGACTTTGTGGAATCGCGAGACCCGAAACAGCTCATCCACGGACGGGCTGAGTTGGCAATAGCCGACCCGATTGCCCCCTTTGGCCGCCGCTTGGTCGAGCAACACGAACATGCTCAAGGTCACGCCCGACATGTATTCAACGTCGGCCAGATCAACGACCAACTTGCCGTCCCGTTGATTCTCGGACAGCTTGCTAACTTGCTGAAAAATGCTGTTAATCACGGTCTGATCGATGATCTGACGACAGGCTACGCGGGCCACCGTCGCATCACCTTCCTGACTCGATTCGATCAGTCCGACAGGCATCTGACGTCTTTCTTCGATCAATCGTTGATCTGAAATTCGGCATCGGCCAACCACGCCGACTTGGCACAGTCGAGTCCTCGATTGATCAAAGCCTACGGTCGGTTCGTGAAAATCTTGTGAAGTCTGACCGTATTTCCGCCGAGCCAGACAACCCGTGCGAGCCGCCATATCCCTCGAAAATTCATACCGTCTTCACGCGATTCGCACATCGGCGAAGACATTCAGTGCGCGTCAGCCGTGATTTTGGAATGATTCCTGTCTCACTCTTCGAGGAGTTTCTTCATGACGACGACCCAACTGGATCAGCCTTTTCGCGAGGGCGACCGTGTGACCGTGAAACCAGGAGTTTTCGCTCCGGCTTGTCCGCGAGTGGAGATATCCGGCTGGACGGGCTGGCTGATCGATCTGATGCCTTCCGATGCCGGCGTGCTGTGCATGGTCGAATGGGATTCCGATACGATCGGTCTCATGACCGACGACTACCGAGCTTGGTGCGACGTTGAGGAACTTGGTCCCGAAATCGCCATGTTGCTCGGAAGTCAATTACAGAAAGCCCCGCTGGCTCCGTTGCCGTCTCGGCGCGTCACCTTGGGCCGGGATTTCGCGGTCACCTCGATCGTGCAAGCCAACCACTTGTTGACCACCCACTCGTGATTGAACCGGCGACCTCGCTTACTCGCGAGTCAGAGACGTGCGAAGGGTGCGTGATGAATCGGCGGACATTTTTTGGGTCGGCGGGATTAAGCGCCATCGGAGCCAGTTGGCTGGCAGCTCGGCGGTTGCGAAGTGGGGCATCTCACACCGGCCAACGAAGCTCGTCATCGTTCCAGCCAACGGATGTTCGCAGAGTCGCTGAGACAGAGCAGGATGTTGGCTGGCCTCAAAGGTTGGGTCCAGATGGGCATTGCGTCGCGTCTGAGACTGGCTTGATTGACTCATTTCCCAACGAGGGACCAACTCGACTTTGGCAGCGCAAGATCGGGACGGGATACAGCTCGCCGGTGATTTCCGATAACAAACTGATTCTGCTTCATCGTGTCGGCGACGAGGAGTTGGTCGAGTGCTTCGACTCAGAGTCTGGCGAGCCGCTTTGGCGGAACGCGGCAGCGACCGCTTTTCAAAGCCAATACCCGGATTACAGTTCCGGGCCGTACAGCTCGCCGTTGATTACCGAATCGCGAGTCTTCGCGTGGGGCGCGGAAGGGTTGTTTCGATGTCTCGACCTTGTGTCGGGCGAGTTGATTTGGCAACGCAATTTGCGAGACGATTTCAATGTCCCGCCAAGTTTGTTCGCCGTCGGCAGTAGCCCGTGCTTGGACGGTCATCGTCTGATCTTGAATGTCGGAGGAACACGACAGAACGCCGGGGTCGTCGCGGTCGATGTGGCGAGCGGCGAAACCTTGTGGCATAACACCGACCACGGCGCGAGCTACGCGACGCCGGTCGTGGCCACTATTCATGGGCTGCGGCTGGCGTTCGTTTTTACGACGGAAGGCGTCGTGTGCCTCGACGCGGCGAGCGGTGGGCTGCACTGGTTCATCAAGTTCGGAGTCGGCAACGCGCCGGAGCGTGTGAACGCTGTCTCGCCTTTGGTTTGGAACGACCTGCTGCTGCTGACGTCTGGTCCGGGGCCGGGCAATCTCTGCGTGCGAGTGCTTCCCGACGGAAGCTATGAACGAGTTTGGAAGGCAGTTCGTGCGATCGACAGTCAGTTCAACAATCAGATTTGCCTGGACGGTTTCGTTTACGGCTACACCTCCAAATGGAACCGTTCGGCCAGTTTGGTCTGTGTTGATATTCGCAATGGCGATGTTCGTTGGACGTGGGCGTCCGATCTGCTCCGCGGGTCGGGCTTGGCCGCCGACGGCAAATTGATTTTGCTTGGCGAGAACGGTCATTTGGCGATGCTCGATGCGAATCCGAACGAACCGATCATTCGTGTGATCACGCCGAAACCGCTCTTACGCGGCCCAACGTATGCCTCGCCAGCACTGTTCAGCGG
Organism: Planctomyces sp.; assembly: GCA_031375695.1. GTDB lineage: Bacteria > Planctomycetota > Planctomycetia > Planctomycetales > Planctomycetaceae > SXKJ01. The sequence continues at coordinate 9,135 of JANMIF010000102.1, read as the reverse complement.
CCGGTTGTTCGTTCGCAACGAACAGGAACTGGTTTGCTACGACTTGCGACGCTGAAGGGGTCGCGTCGTCCGAAATGTCACGACTTCGGCTGCCGGATTATTCCTGGCGAATTGTGAATTCTGCGGAACTTGGCCAAATCTGGCGTGGACGGAAGACGATGAATTCTTCACAGTCTCTTCATCGTTTCTTCATAAATCCGTCGTTACCCAGATTTGGTCGAGGCCCCAATGGGGGACATCTACCTTGGTCTGATGATCTTGGCGGGACTGGCCTGTGGGATGTTTCAAGCGGGCCGTCTTGTGGCTCGACGTGTCTCGCGGCCGAGTGCCAATCTGCTGGGAGCACTGACATTTGTCGGATTGGCGGCGTACATCAACGGCTTGTGGGATCAGGTGAGATTGGCTCAGTGGCTGCCGTTTTCCAACGTGATAGTGCTAGGCAACTGGTTTCCGTTGGCGGCTGGATTTTTGGGTGGATTGGCCTGCGAAGTCTCCGTTCGGCCTGGGTTGCGTCGGTTTCTGCCGGCCGTTGGATTGCAGTTGGCGGCTGTCGTGACGCTCGCCGCACCGTTCCTTGGATCGGTGCCGGACTGCCAGGATCTCTGGCATGATTCGGGTGTTTGTTTGCAATCGACGGACAAGACGTGCTCCGCCGCGTCGGCCGCAACGCTGCTCAAACTACATGGCATCACCGCTACCGAACAGGAGATGGCCGAACTTTGTTTGACTCGCAACGGCACGCATTGGATGGGTGTGTATCGCGGACTCAAACTGAAGACCGCAGGCACCGCGTGGGTCGTGGAACCGTTTGAATGTTCCGCCGATCAACTGCTTGCCAGCCAGGAACCGGCGATGCTGTGCGTCGGCATTCCCGCGCACGGCCAGGTGGACCCGATCTACCGCCGCGAATGGGGCTGGACTCCGGGTGTGCGACATTCCGTCGTCTTGCTCGGCTTCACTGCTCACGGTCGGCTGGCCGAAGTCGCAGAGCCATCGCTCGGAGTGGGCCGCGAACGCTGGACCGCCGATCAACTTCGCACGCTGTACCGCGGCCAAGGCCTGCGACTCGTCCGCCGTAGCGGCAAGTGAGTCAAACGCAAGACGAGCCATCGCGTTCGCCAGCAACCGAAATTTGTCGGTATGATTGCAATCACCTTGCCGACGTGCGACAGCCGAACTTCTGTCCCGCCGACTGCGCTCGGAATCGCTCCGACTTGCGAACCAATTCCGAAACCTTTGTCTTGAATCCAACTTGTGATCGTAGATTCTCGATACCGCCCGCTCCATAAGATCGACATGACTAAGCCGCTCGTCTGGAATGAACTCCGGTGCTGGATTAGGGCTCAGCAGAATTTGGGCTACTAACGCCTGCTGACTCGCCAATTTGGTTGCGGCGTCGCCGCGTTAGGAGTAAGAGTATGGTGTCAAAACGTGAGCGGGAGTAGGATTTCATGCAAGCTTGCTCATTTCGATTTCCGATATGCGACCGGCTGCGATTACTGATCCGGTTTGTGTTCGTGGTAACTGTGATCGCGAATCTCGCCGTGGCGGACACGGAGCCAACCAGCTCGCAGCCGCCAGAAGTCAGCCAATCGGCGGATGAGATGGAATCGGAAGCGACCGCGCGAAAGAGGAACGCCCCGAAGCTAACGCCAGACAGTTATCAGAAGGTGGATGAGGCGGCGGCGTTTTTGGTGTGGCTGGTGGTGGCGTGTGGTTTAGGCGGGGTAGTGCTGTTGTTGACGGTTGTCTTGGGGGCCAGACGAGTGCGGCGGTTGACTCGGACGCAAGTGTTGAAGTCGAAGTACGACGAGCTGGAATACCTGCGATTGCGGCATCGACACGAAGTCGAAGGCTTGGCCCCACCGAAACCGCCCAAAACCGAGATGCACTGATGACCGAGTCCGCTGATCGCTGTAAATTTCCGAAAGTCGCTCGCGTACGCAGCCGCTTGGACTTCACGCGGATTTATGAACACGGAAGTCGAATCGGTGATCGCTGTCTGTTGATGAGTGCTTTGCGAACGGAGGAACCGCGAACTCGGCTGGGCTTGTCGGTCTCCAAGCGCTGTGGCAATGCAGTGCGGCGAAATCGCTGGAAGCGAGTCATTCGCGAAGTCTTTCGACTATCGCGACTAGACTTGCCGACCGGGTTCGATCTCGTCATTCAGCCTCGGCCGGAAGCTCAGCCGGAGTTTGAAGTCGTCCGCGAATCGTTCGGCTCGCTCATGGCTCGACTGCAAAAGAGGCCGCAAGGTCCGGCTCGACGGGAACAACGATGACACGCGCGCTGGTCACGGGAGGCGGCGGGTTTCTGGGGCGATACATCGTCGAACAACTGGTTGCGCGCGGTGACTCCGTGCGCGTCTTCAGCCGGCAGTGCTATCCGGAACTCAATGACTTGGGAGTCGAATCGCACACCGGCGACTTGCAAGATGTGGCGGCCGTGGCGCGGGCGTGCGAACAAATGGACGTCGTCTTTCATGCGGCGGCGATCCCCGGCATCTGGGGTCCGTGGAAATTATTCCACGGAGTCAACACGCTTGGCACGCGAAATGTGATTGAGGGCTGTCGGCGGCATAGTGTCCGACGATTAATCTTCACCAGTTCGCCGAGCGTGGTCTTCGACGGTCACGATCACATGGGTGCCGACGAATCGCTGCCGTATGCCAAACGATTTTTGTGTCATTATCCGCACAGCAAAGCCCTGGCCGAGCAAGCCGTGTTGACGGCAAACGATCGAGATGGTCTGCGAACCTGTGCGTTGCGACCGCATCTGATCTGGGGACCGCGCGACACTCAGCTTATTCCGCGTTTGATCGCTCGCGCCCGATCGGGGCAATTACGGCGAGTCGGCGACGGTTCGAATTTGGTTTCGATGGTGCATGTCGAGAACGCCGCAAACGCTCACTTACTGGCGGCCGACGCGCTGCAACTTCCCGATTCAACAGTCGCCGGCCAAGCGTACTTCATCAATGAGCCAGAGCCGGTCAATTTGTGGGATTGGATCAACACGCTGCTGGCCGAAGCCGGGCTGCCTCCCGTGAGCAAACACATCTCAGCAAATGCCGCAACCGTGATTGGCGGCATGCTCGAAGCGGCGTACGGGATACTCGGCTTGTGTGCGGAACCACGAATGACCCGCTTTCTCGTGGCCCAACTTAGCCGCTCGCACTGGTATCTCGTCGACAAAGCGAAACGGGATTTCGGCTTTTCACCGCTGGTCTCGGTGACCGAAGGTTTGCGGCGATTGCAGCCTGAACTGCGCCGCTGGGGAGTGAATTGATTGCCGAGGTGCTTTGTTCTGAGCGGTTCTACGAGCCTGAAGCGCAAGCGAGCGATTGCCGTGATACTCACCCGCTTGCGCTTCGGGTTTGTATTCCGGCCGCAATGCAGATTGAAGACTTTTTCGAGTCGTGCGTTTCACCCGGCCGAGGGATGCCTTATCGGATTTCGATGACTATCCTGACGCCGCCAGACGGATCACCATTTGAGTTGATCCGAAAACTGACCAAGGCCAAAAATGGCCTCGGCGAATTGAACGCACTTGATCGGGAAAGAGTCTGCCATGTTGAGTCGCAATTTCATTTCGTTCGGTTTGGCCACGTTGGGCCTCATGGCTGCGACCGCGCCGTTGGCGGCCGAGGACAAACAGCCGCCTGACTTCAATACGCATGTGGCTCCGATCCTCAAGAAGTACTGTGTCAGTTGCCACAACCGTGACGACAAAGAAGGTAGCCTCGTGCTGGAGTCGTTTGACCTCGCATTGAAAGGTGGCAAACGAGGGGCGGTGATCGTTCCCGGCAAGAGCGACCTGAGTCGGCTGACGTTGTCGGTTGAACGAAAGATCAAGCCGGTGATGCCGCCGGAAGGAAGCGATGCTCCGAAAGCGGACGAGACCGCGGTGCTCAAAGCCTGGATCGACGCGGGAGCGAAAGGGCCAAGTGGAAAAACTCCCGATCCGACGTTGCTCGTGACGCCGAAGATCGCGACTCGCGGCAAAGTGCGCGAACCGATTCAGGCCACCGCGTGGTCTCGCGACGGCAAGCAAGTCGCGATTGCACGGCATGGGCAAGTCGAGTTACGGGGTCTCGTCAACGACGACGGAAAAAAGCCTGACTCTCAATCCCCAAATCTCAACGCTCAACTCTCCGCTCGCGGTGTTGTCAACGACGTTGGCTTCTCGGCGGACGGTGCGATCGTGTTCGCCGCGTCGGGCGAACCGGGAGTCTTTGGCGAAGTCCGGCTGTTCAACTCGGTCAACGGTGAGTTGCTCCGCACGATTCAAGGGCATCGCGATGCGGTGTACGCGGCGGAGTTGAGTCCTGACGGCAAGCTGCTCGCGACCGGCAGCTACGATCAAAAAGTGAAGTTGTGGAATGTCGCCACGGGTGAAGAGATTCGCACGCTGCACGGTCACAACGACGCGGTGTACGACGTCGCGTTTCATCCTAGCGGTTCAATTCTCGCCAGCGCATCCGGCGATCGGACGGTGAAGTTGTGGAACGTCGCAACGGGCGAGCGGCTCGATACGCTCAATCAGCCGGAGAAGGAACAGTACGCGGTCGCGTTCTCGCCGGATGGCAAGCGGATCGTGGCGGGTGGCGTCGATAAACGGATCCGAGTTTGGGACATCACGGCCGGCGGCAAGGAAGGGACGAACCCGGTCGCTTTCGCGCGGTACGCTCACGAAGGAGGCATTCTGCGTTTGGCCTTTTCAGCCGATGGAAAAATGCTGGTGTCATCGGCCGAAGATCGCCGCATCAAGTTGTGGGAGACGAATTCGTTTACGCAGTTACGAGTCCTTGAATCTCAGCCCGATTGGCCACAAGGGATCGCCATCTCGCCCGACAGTGCGAATCTATTGGTCGGTCGATTGGACGGTTCATTGCAAACGTACTCGATCGCGAACGCGGGCGAGGGAGTTGTTTTCACGAAGCCGCTGACGGGCGATCCGGTCCCGCCGCTGCCAATCGAATCGGCCGCGATGCAGACCGTCGATGAAGTCGAACCGAACGACGAGATCGCTCAGGCGCAAGCGGTTTCTTTGCCGGTGACGATCAACGGAAAATTTGCAGCGGCGGGCGATTCCGATTTGTTCCGCTTCGATGCCAAGGCCGGACAAGTCTGGCTGTTGGAAACGAACGCTTCGCGAAAAGGTTCGCTGGCCGACACCAAACTCGAAGTCCTCAGTGCCGACGGCCGACCGGTGCCGCGGCTGGTGTTGCAAGCGGTTCGCGAAACATACAGCGAGTTCCGCCCGATCGACTCGAACGGCCCGGACATCCGGTTGAAGAACTGGGAGGAAATGGATCTTAACCAATTCTTATACATCGGCGGTGAAGTGCTCAAAACGTTCCGCATGCCGCAAGGACCGGACTCCGGCATGCAGATGTATAACTCCGGCGGCAAGCGGCTGTGCCACTTCGACACGAGTGCCACGATCCACGCGCTCGATGCGGTCTGCTACATCGTTGAGCCGTATCCAGTCGGAACAAAGCTGATCGACAACGGCCTGCCGGTCTTCCCGCTGAACTTTGAAAACGATGACGACGGCGAACGTGAACTCGGCAACGACAGCCGCCTGACGTTCACCGCCCCGCGCGACGGTTCGTACTTGGTGAAGATCACGGACACACGCGGGTTCGGCGGCGAGAAGCACGATTACTCGCTGACAATCCGCTCGCCGAAACCAAACTTCACGCCATCACTAGCCGGCGGAAAAGACGCAAACATCGCCGCGACCAGTGGCACGCGAGTCCTCTTCCAAATCGACCGCCACGAAGGATTTGATGGCGACGTCCGCTTCGATGTCGCCGGTCTGCCCGAAGGATTTTCGATCTCGACGCCAGTCACGATTCAAGCCGGTCATCTGCAAGCGCGGGCCGTTTTGAGTAGCACGCTTGACGTCAAGGAAAAAGCCCCGTCGAAAGAAGCATGGTCGCAAGTGAAGATCACCGCGACTGCGACGATTCACGGTCAGGAAGTGACGAAAGAAATTGCCGGTGGCCTCGGCGAAATCAAACTCGCCGACAAGCCAAAGTTTGTCGTGAGCCTGTTACCGGATCGCCCAGTCGCCGCTTCGCCCGCCGTAGCCGACGACATCCCCGAATTGATCATCGCCCCCGGCCAAACGATCTCGGCCATGCTGCGAATCGCACGCGCCGACACGTTCACCAATGAACAACGCTTCGACGTGGACAACCTGCCTCACGGCGTGATCGTGGACAATCTCGGACTCAGCGGCGTGATGATCCGCCAAGGCGAATCCGAACGGCAGATTTTCATCACCGCCTCAAGCTGGGTTCCCGAAACGACGCGACTGATCTACGGCATCTCGCAGCAAGAAGGGAATCAAGCCTCGCGGCCGGTGCGGCTCATCGTGCGAAGTCTAGATCCTGTTGCAGCGGCGAAATGACTGATGAGTGGTCGACGAAATGGGGTCGAAACGAAGATGACTGACATCCACGAACAAGTCACCGTGATGATTGAACGAGACAGCGTCAGTAATGGTGACGATGTTCTCGCTCCGCATCGCGTTTCGGTTTCCGTTCCCGCTTCTTCGACGTTGAGTCAAGTTTTGGAAACTGTCCGGCAGATGGGTTATTTGCCTCGAATCCAAGGCGGTTGCGCGACCTGGATTGTCGAGTCAGATCGCCCGCTCGCAGTGATGACCGAGCAATCGGTTACGCCGATGTTCTTGTGCCCGTCCGAGACTGCCTTCGTGAGTTACTATTCGATTGACGGATCAGTGCCAATTTTTTTTCGCTACTGGTGCCAAGTCGATCCGGATCGTGTTTTCGAGTCCCTGCAAGCCGGTCGCCCACTCCCGGACATGTTTGGCCGAGACTAACCCTCAACAAAACGATCAGACAGGATTTCACCGCGATGTTCGCTCGGCTCACCGTTATGGTCCTGGCAATTTTGTCGATCGTGGTCCTGCCTGTTTGGGGCGATGACACGACCAGCGAGAATCAGCGATTCTTCGCGCAGTCGCGGCAGCCGACAGGGTTGTTGATCCCGCTATATCACTATCCCGCGAATGTTCACACGAATGAGGTGTTCAATCGGTTGATCGACCTCAAGAAATCGTTTCCGACGGTGCCGGTGTGTGCCATCGTGAATCCAGCCAACGGGCCGGGGACGGGCGATCTTGATCAGAATTACGTCAAGGCAATTGACCGGCTACGCGGGGCGGGAGTCGTGACGCTCGGATACGTTTCGACGCGGTTTGCGGCCCAGCCGGCGGAGCAGGTTCAGCGAGATATCGCCGCATGGCGAACGCGGTATCCGAAAGTCAACGGGCTTTTCTTGGACGAGATGGCGAACAAGGCGGATGACTCGACGATACAGTATTACTTACAAGCGACCTCGGCCGGGCATGACGCTAGCTTTTGGCCGGTGTTCGCAAATCCGGGCACGGCGACGCCGGAGCCGTTCTTCGCAAAGTCGGCTGCCGATTTCTTCGTGATCCATGAAAACAAATTCTGGCCGACCGAGCCGGACCTCAAGGGAAACTACTTCGGCGGCTATGCCGATTATCCGCCATGGACACGGGCGGTGTTGATGCACTCGCAAAAGACGTTCGACAAAGCCCAGTTCAAAAGGATTCGCAAATATGTCCGCTGGGTGTATGTGACTCACGATGTTTTCGACGAGAAGGCCGGTCCCGACGACCCGAAAAACAACCCGTGGGACGAACTCAGCCAGCACCTCGAAGACATGTTCCGCGAGTTGTCGCTCTCACATTGAAACCAGCGCTGTCGTGGGGCGGGTTTCCGGGTGAGTGTGTCATTGATTCGGTCCCGACCGACAGATACGGTGTGGCCACATCTCTTGTTCGGTTGCAATCTTCTCGAGTTGATCTCGTGGCCTCTTCCGATAACTCCTCGCCGCGCTCGGTGACTTCGAGCAGTTGGTTGCGACTGTTGAAAGCTCGTGAGCCGCAGGCTTGGCGGCGGCTGACGGAGTTGTATGGGCCGCTGGTGTTTCATTGGGGTCAGCGGCACGGGCTGTCGCCGTAGGATGCCGGTGACTTGGTGCAAGAAGTTTTCTCGTCGGTCGCGGCGGCGGTCGATCGGTTCATCCATTCGGCGGATCACGGGACGTTTCGCGGCTGGTTGTGGACGATCGCTCGCAACAAGCTGCGCGATCACTTTCGTCGCACGGCCGATCGCGAACAAGCCGACGGCGGCACAACCGCCTGGAAGCGACTCGCCGACCTGCCGGAGAATTGGTCCGATGAGTCGCACGACGTGAGCGATCCGTCGGAGTTGTCGCTGTTGTTTCGACGAGCACTCGACCGCGTCCGTTGCGAGCTCGAGGATCGGACGTGGCAAGCGTTCTGGCTGAGCACCGTGGGCCAGCAGGAGACAGCCGATGTGACTCAGCAGTTGGGACTCTCCGCCAATTCGGTCCGCCAAGCCAAATCGCGCGTCTTGCGCCGGCTGCGTTGCGAGCTGGGAGATGGCCAAATGACGAATGACGAAACACCCAATGACGAAAGAAAGCCCATATGACAAATGACGAATGGCGAAACGCGTCAACGTTCGTTGTCATTCCGTTCGGGAATTCGTGTATTCGTCATTCAGTAGTTCCAAGTTTGGCTGACAGCGCATCTGCCTTTATCCCGAAGGGATTGCGTCACATAGCCCAGGGTTGCCCGCGAACGCGGGCTACCCTGGGTTGCCGATCAACCCCGCCTCAACCCTGAAAGGGTTGCGTCATTCGAGGATTCACGGCTGACGGAACCCCTTCGGGGTACGATCCATGATTCATCGTTTTCCCAGGGTAGCTCGCTGCGCGAACAACCCTGGGCTGTGTGACACAACTCCTTCGGAGTAAAAGCAGTTAAGGTCACCTTCAAACTTGGAACTACTGTCACTAGAGCATTTCCGTGGTTAGTTTGCAGTGTATCCAGCGTGGCGGAGATAGTTGCGGCATTCGTCGGGGAGGAATTCGGAGACGAGTTGGCCGATGCGGGTCCAGAGGGAGTCCACGGCGGGCCAATTTGCCTTGTTGGAAGCATAGCGCAGAATACGCAAGAGATTCTGTGTGAATTCGCGAGCCAGATGTCGGCTGGCGATTGTTTGTTCGGGAGAATGGGAAGGGTTTGCTGTGAATGTTCAGCCCGCCG
>JANMIF010000094.1:0-19160 GCA_031375695.1 Planctomyces sp. | reverse complement strand
GTCGAGTCCTCCGCAGCCACCCTCGCGATCGGATGCAAAACAAAGGAATCTCCCATCGCCACTGAGGCACGGATAGCTGTCCATCGCCGGCGAATTGACTTCCGGAATCAAGAGTACTTTGGATTCTTGACGGTCATAGATTCGTACATCGGTCAAACCGCGACCATCCGGTGCATTCGTCGTGAAGGAGATCCAATTTCCGTCCGCACTGATTGCCGAGCGGCGATCGTCAGATTCTAACGTATTCAGGTTTGGCAGTTCGACGAACTGTTTGGATTGCACATCGAAAAGGAATAGGTACCAACGAGGACTGGTACCCGGCCGATTCCAGGCCGAGAAGGTCAGCCAACGGCCGTCCGCCGTTAAAGAAGGAGAGAACAGTGTGTTGGGAGTCTTGGCAAAATCGCCAAGTTCCAATCTCGAATTCGACTTTAAGTCCCAGTACTGAAACTGCCCCACTTGCCCTTCGAACTCCGTCCCGAAAATACAGTGACGAGCGTTGCCTGCCAGCGCGGGGTGATGGTCGAGTCGCTGTTGATTTAGAGCCCCGCCGACTTGTTGATGACAAAAGTTTGACAAAAGTCTGACGACGGCATGACCCACTGATTTCCGATGCACTTCTATAATCTTGCGACTTTGTGGTGCACGCCGCTCGCGTGCATCCCGTTGTGATCAGCAAGTTATCGGTTGCACGCGAGCCGCGTGGACCACAGGAGATTGCATCGTGAATCATGAAATTCTGACAGAGGCCCCGGTATCGTCAGTCGTTGAAACAAGCTTGCCGGAGAGTTCCCGGATTACCGAGTGGTTGCCCGTTCGCGACGTGGCTCCGATGGCGACCAAGAAGCGGGCGCGACCAGAGATCGCGCATCCAATCCCGACTCGGTTTCGCGATCGGTTTCCGCATGGAGTCAATTGGGGGAACGTCGCTTGGATGGCGATCATGAACGTGGGAGCCATCGCCGCGTTTTGGCATTTCACATGGTCGGCACTCGCGGTCACCGTGGTGTTGCACTTCGTCACAGCCTGCTTGGGTGTGACGTTGGGCTTTCACCGGCTGTTGACTCACGGCAGTTTGGTTGTGCCGTCGATGCTGAAGTATTTCTTTTCGTTTTGCGGGATGTTAGCGGCTGAAGGGAGTCCGCTGTTTTGGGTGGCGACGCATCGCAAGCATCATGTGCTGTCCGATCAAGAAGGTGATCCGCATTCGCCAAATGACGGCTTTTGGTGGTCACACTTCTTGTGGTTCAAGCCAGCCGAAGGGCCGGGTGAGTTGGATGCATTGCTGCAGCGCTGGGCTCCCGACATGTACAAAGACCCGGTGCAGCGATTGTTCCACAAGATTTTCCCGTTGGTCGCCGTGGCTTTGGGTATCGCGTTGTATGTTGCCGGAGAATACTTCTTTCAAGCCGGTCTCTCGTGGTTCCTATGGGGTCTGTGTCTGCGAATGATTTTGGCGTATCACAGCACTTGGTTGGTGAATTCCGCCACGCACATTTGGGGCTACCGCAATTACGAGACAACCGACCGCTCGCGAAATCTGTGGTGGGTCGCTTTGGCAAGTTACGGCGAAGGCTGGCACAACAATCATCACGCGCATCAACGGTTGGCTCGGCATGGCCACAAGTGGTGGGAAATTGACGTCACTTACATGGTGATCTGGACGCTGAAAAAGCTGGGCTTGGCAAAACAAGTTCAGGACCGTTTGCCACATCACACCGGGTCCGCCTCGTAGTCCGAAGCGACACAAACCTGAAGGGCGTGGAGCACTCGGATGCGTGTTCTCGGCCTGGATATCGGTGGAGCGAACATCAAAGCGGCCACCGATTCGGCCGAGGCGCTGTCGGTCCCGTTTGAAATCTGGCGCGATCCTGCGTTATTGCCGGATCGCTTGCGGCCGATCGTCGAACGCTTCGCATCCGCCGAGTTGCTCGCCATCACGATGACGGCTGAGCTGGCCGATTGCTTCGCTACAAAGGCTGAAGGGATCGACTCTGTGCTGCGATCGGTTGAGGCGATTGCAAACGGTCGGCCGATTCGCGTTTGGCAAACTTCGGGTGAGTTCGTTTCGCCGGACGAAGCGCGGGATGAACCGAGGCTCACCGCCGCCGCCAACTGGCACGCTCAAGCGACATTCCTTGGCCGGCTGGTGCCGCGCGGTTCGGCGATGCTGATTGATATCGGCTCCACGACCAGCGATCTCATTCCGCTCGTGAACGGTTTGCCCGAGCCGACTGGCCGGACGGATGTCGAACGTCTGCAATCGGGCGAACTGGTTTATTCAGGAGTCCGCCGTACACCGCTGTGCGCTCTCGTCGATTCAGTGATATTGGGCGATGCAACATGCCGCGTCGCTGCAGAACTGTTCGCGACGACGCTCGATCTGTTTCTGATTTTGGGTGACATCTCCGAAAATCCAAGTGACCGCGAGACCGCGAACGGACGCCCGGCCATAATCGCCGCCGCTCACGATCGGATTGCCAGGTTGCTGTGTTGCGACGCGACTGAAATCACGGCGACCGATTTGCTCCACATTGTGGAGCAAATTGCGGTCACACAGATGCGCCGCTTGTGCCTCGCCGCCAGTGCGGTTGCCGCGCGACTGCCGACGCCGTGCAACGCCGTTCTGATTTCCGGCAGCGGCTCGTTCTTGGCGCGACGAGTCACCGCCAGCACCCCCGAACTCGTCTCGGCACCGATCACTTCAATCCCGGAATTACTTGGTCCGCAGATCGCCGATTCCGCTTGTGCGTTCGCTGTCGCGAAGCTCGCCGCCGAACGCGAACTATCGTTCTTCGGATGAGTCGCCAACGAGTCTCCGGTTTAATGTCTGAAATCATTGTCGCGGAACACTGCGCCGCGCTGCGATATTAGCCACGGACTATTTTGGCGGTTGGCCGGGTTCCGGCTTCTTCTTCGGTGGCGGTTTGATGTGGCCATTGAGAATATCTTGGACGACTTCAGCCAGGATCGCGGGGTCGGCGGATTTCAGGACGTGGTCGAGCCGCGACTGCGGTACGCCGAGCCGCTCCATGACTTCGCCCGCTTGCTTCCACAGACGTTCACGCTTCTTGCCTTCGGCGAGATATAGCTCGGCAGCGAGATCGCTGAGGCGCGTTTGGTCAATTGAATCGCGGTTGTCGTAAAATCGCTTGATGACTTTTTGCTGGAATGATGAGTAGTTGCGGGGTGCGGGCATGAATCCTCCTGGGGCCAATAACGATTGATGAATTAATTACCCAATGACGAAGGAAATCCGAAGGACGAATTTCGAATGCAAAGAATAGTCGAAGACAACGGAGACGGAGTGCGTTAAGCCATTTCGTCATTCGAGCTTCGTGATTCTTTCGTCATTCGTCATTCTCATCTTCGCCATTTCCGGCGAAATCGTTCCCACGCCAGCCGCCACCGTGTTGGGCGTTTGGCGCGGATACGTTCGCCGTTGACGAAGCGTTGCAGATCGGCGGCAAAGGCGTCAACGGAATAATAGCGTTCGTCGGGATCGGGACGGATCGCGCGAAGAATGATGATTTCCAAGGGACGCGGGATTCGGCGGTCGATGCGTCGCGGCGCGATCGGTTTGGCTTTGCGGATTCGTTCGATCAACTCGTCTCGGTCTTTGGCCTCGAACGCCGGCTGCTGCGTGACGAGTTCGTAAAGCGTCAGGCCCAGCGAATAGAGATCGCTCAGTTCATCGAAGTACCCACTGAAGCGCTCGGGAGCCATGTAGCGGAGTGTGCCAGCGACCTCGCGCCATTCGCCATCGCTATCCAGCGGTCGAGCGACGCCGAAGTCCGTCACCCAGACGCGGCCAGCGGAATCGAGCAGCAGGTTGCCCGGCTTGATGTCGTTGTGCAGAACGCCTTGTTTATGTGCATGGCTCAAGGCCCGTCCCACATGCATCGCGATCCGTGCAAACAGTTTCCAGGAATTCCGCCGCAATCCGCGATTGGTCGTGCCGGTGCCGTCCGTACTGTCGTCGGGTTCCCGAAGTTCAGCCGAGGCGATCGGTTTTGCGTCTTTGTTTGATTTCACATTGGCTGATTTGGGATGCAGCCGAGCAATTTCTTGATCGAATCGCAGCGTCTCTCGTTCACTCAGCCGGCGAATCACTTGGTCTAGACTGACGCCTTCGACATACGGCATCACAAAATAAGAGTGCCCCTGATCTTCGCCGTAACCAAGCATCGAAACGATGTTCGGATGCTGCAACTTTCCGATCGTTTGAGCTTCCTGTTCGAAGCGAGCTTTTTCCGGAGACTTGGGGCCGGCGCTCCACGGCAGCCATTTGACCGCGACCCGTTCATTGGATGGCTCACGCCGCGCTTCGAATACAACTCCCATGCCACCGCGGCCAATCTCGCGAACGATGCGGCAGTCGCCCAGCCGATCGGGACACTGAATCTCCAGGCCGAAACGTTTCCAGACACCGATCTCACGAGCTTGTTTGTGCTGCTCCATGGCGAGTATCACTGGGAACAGCTCGCGAATGTCGGCTGACAAATGCGGATACTGAGCGATGTAATCTTCGATCGGCACGAGCCGACCCAGCCGTAACTGATCGGCAAATTCGCTGGCCAATCGTTCCAACTCGCCGATCTCCGCCTCCGTCGTGGCGTCCAGATCGTCCTTGTTCACATCCGTCGTTGTGATTCCGTCAGGCACCAGCGCCTCCTTGGCCTTGCCAATCCGCGAATTCCGGTAACTTTTCCAAGACGTGTTTCAATCGAGACAACGCCCGAACGTAACGTAAGCTCGCCGCCTGTTCGCTCAAGTTCAGAACCTCCGCCGTCTCGGCATTCGATAATTCCTCGAAATGCCGCAATGCGAGCACCTCTTGATCCAGTTCGCTGAGCGTCGTCAGTGCCGCGCCCAACTGCGCCGACAATTCTTCACGCATCACCGCTTGGCTGGGAGAGGTCATGTGTCCGAGAAAATGTTCGGCCAACGAGGACGAGGTCGAATCGGGTGACCAGCCGCCAAGCACCTGTTCGCGGCCGGCGTCCCGTTTCTGGCTATTCACATTCCTCCGATGTACATCGATCAACGTCTGCGAAACGACCAGTCGCATCCACACAAACGTGGAGCCGGTCCACTTCGTCGCATAATGTTCCGCCCGCGAAGCGATGTTCAGCCAGGATTCCTGCAAGACGTCGTCGGGGTCAACGCGGCCAAGCAAATGTGAGTCGAGACGAAACTGCACCAGCCGCCACAACCGCGGCCGGTACTCGTCAAACAGCCGAGCCAGTTCGGCTTCATCGACGAACTGCGATTCCGTTTTTTTTTCGTCGCTGTCCGACATCAACCAACCTTTGAAGTGCTCCGGCTCGACAGAGCTTTGGATCATGGAAAAACGGCTCGCAGGGAAAGTGACGTGAATGGAATTCTCCATCCGCGGCAACGCCAAGGATCGGGTTACGGACGGCGGAGGATATCCGGCCAAGCGATCTCTGGGAATTTGAACGTCAGCGGCACGTCGAGCAATAGCGTCGGGGCGACATATCGAAAACGAAGTTCGTTCGCCGCGCACGGGAGATTCTCGAATCGGTACTGCACGCGGATCGACCCATTCGGCTGCGATTCGACTTCGGCGTCAGCCGGCAGCAACATCGTCGGTTGCGGACCCAGAAGTCCGGCCACATTCGACAACATCCAAGTCCGATGCGATTCAAACGCGATCCCCGAAGCATCGTACTCAACGAGTGCCTCGACCGTCACCGTCGGTCCATTGGCCGTGTTACCGACTTCCCAATTCCGCACGCTGACCTTCACACCGCCTCGCCGCCGCGACATGCCGCGCGATTCCGCACCGGCGGGGAAATCCAACGGCTCCTCGCCCGCTGCCGTCAAAACGTGCATCTGACCGGAAACCGACAACGTCGCTCCGCGCTCGCCAGCCGGAATGCGAAAGTCAAACGGCAACGACAACTGGCGCCTTCCTTGACCAAACGACAGCTCCAACTTCGTATCGGGAACAAACGCCAGCCAGTCGGTTTTCGTTTTATTGGCCGCTTCCCCCGACACCTGTAAGTCGGCCGAGGCACATGTCACGAACAACGGTCGTAAGCGAGGTTCGCACGCGACATCAAACTCCAATCTCGCCAACTGTCCGGCTTCTTCTCCGACGACGATCTTCGACCGAACCGATTTCAACGCAACTCGAAACGCCTGCGACTGCGCGACCGCCACTGCCTCATGCGCCAAGACGGCTTCGTCAGCCGAGACGCCATTCGGATCGCGTGGCCTAATCGACAACAAGCGCAATCGCGCCGGATTCTTTTCAAACTGCCAGGTGACCGGCCCCGCGCGAGTCACTCCGTCAACGACATCCCAAAACGTCGGTCGCTCCGACCAGTCGAGTTGTTTGGCCAAAATCGACATTGGCAGAGCATCGAACTCGACCGCGTTGCCGGTATCGCGTGTGACTCGCGACAGCACGTTCGCCACCGACTGCGATTCGCCGACCGTCACGCGAGTCGCATCGACCGCCGACTCCGCTTTCACTCGCTCGAGCTTCATCCGGACACGCTTCACGGCCTCTGCCGCCGAACGGCTGCCGAGCGATTGCGGTTCCGGCAGCCAACTCAAAACCGCCGGACCCAGCTGAATCAATTCCGTTTCCGCAGCCTGACGATCACTCTTCCGATCAACATCCAGCCGCGCAACCAATCGTCGTACCGCCGCTTCGTCAACCGGACCGTCCGCTGCGGAGTTGTCGCTCGCCGATAACAACGAAACGGCAACCAGCAGCGTTGAAGTCAGCACACGGGTGAACTTCGTCAAACGAAAATTACTTTCCGACCGCATGGAATCTCATTCCGGCTCAGGCCGACTTCTCGCGAAACGAGCGAAGCATCTTCGACCACGGCAACCCGCGCATCGTTGGAGGCATTCCGGGGCGCTGCGCTTTTCCCGCGCGACCGCGCGGACCCCGCTGACTCTCTTCAGCCGACGCGCCAGAAAACTTGCTCGCGAGGAATTTCTCAGGATCGAAACGGAACGGCTTTGGCATGTGCGACTCCCAGCCAAACGGAGACATTCATCAGGACGACGGCGATCATGTTCGCACTGATTGACTCGCCGATCAACCACCAAATCGTCTGACAGTTGACCGTTGATGTCTTTGATCGAGATTGGCCTGTGATATTCTGGAAGCGTAATTGGAAAGTCACTTGCTGCGCCGGAGCCCGCGCATGGAAACTCGATACCGCTTTCGAGCTGCGCGGTCAGCCGCTTCAGGCATATCAGCGGCGTAGACACCGCAGGAGAGAGAGATGATCGAACAATACGTTCCAGTGTGGTGGGATGCTGATCGTGCTAACGCTTCGGGCAACGAAAAGGGGCTTCTCACGCAAGCGAGAAGCCCCGGTTTCAGTTTTAGCGAACCGGAGGGTGTTAGCCCCCCAAGACGACTCAGATTTGAGCCGTCGATTGCATCGCTTTGTCATCGGCCAACAGATCCGTGACAATCAGCGAGCAGCATTGAAGATCCTCGGTTTCAATTTCCACAACGGAGCCGTCACATTGAAACTCGTCGCCTCGCGACGCGCGATCAAACACGGCGAACTCTTCTTCCGATTCGTCCATGATCGGCTCCTCCTGATGAATCAATCCTGACATAAAAATACCTCTCATAGTAAGGGAAAAAAGATAAAAACTGACTTCCTCACGCAACTAAAAATGCTCGACCACGAGCCACGTTGAAGAAGATCTAAGGATTGCACGGAAGTCGAGCTGAAAACTCAAGCGGAATATGGAGAAGATTACCAAAAATTCATGGGAAGGTTCGGGTGGCTGAATCTGCGAAACAATTACGTTTGAACGAGGTTCAGCAGCTGGCGTGTGGCAGACAATTCGCGGGCGAGGCCGGTGACTAAGTCAGGTTTGTTGGCATCTGGAAGGACGTTCCAGGTGTAGGTTTCCACTTCCAAATGGGGGGAATAGTCCAGTTTTTTGACTGCTTCAAGTGCCTTTTTTAGATCGGCACGAGTTGTTTCGAGCGGGCCAATCTGCTCGGCATCGACCGGAACATGAAAATGAATCCGCCAACAGTCGGCCTGCGCAAAGTCCGCTGGCGGTTGCTTCGCCAAATCGGCGGACAGATCGAGCACGCTTCGAACTTCTCCCGACGGCAATCGGGCGAACGTTTGATGCAAGTATCGCGGCTCAACGAAATGCGACAACGCTTCGCGGGCGGCGGGATTGTCGCCCGGTCGAGGCAACTGTAAGGCACAGGTGATGTGAACTTTGTTAATCCGAATTTGTTCTCGCTCTAGCGTGGCGATCGAAGCCGCGACGTCCTCGAATTCCACCGATTGATGGCAGACGTCGTAGCAGACTCCGAGATGTTCCTGAACGGCATCGAGCGCTTGCTCGGCGGCGGCACGGGTTCGCAGGCGTTCAAAGAACGCGACTGTCTCGGCCGTTGTTTCAAGTACGCAACACGGTTCCGGTTCGATCGCCAGCCGAATGGTCTGTCCGGTTTCAGATTTCAATCGCGCGAGGCGTCGGGACAGTTCGATCAGATTCTGAATGCAATTCGACTCGAAACCAGCCGCCGTGGCGAGCGATTTGAAGCCAAGTGGCACCGTGGACAAGCTGCCGTCCGCACTGCTTGGAAACGTCACATGGATCAGTTCCGCCAGCACGCGAGCACAATTCCAGGTGTATTCGAGTCGCGCCGGCTCCGTCCAATCAGGAAGATAGACGTTTTCTTTGACTCGTTCACTGTGAAAGTTGCCGAACGGAAACGCGTTCAGCGTATACGTCGCTAGCCCCAGGCTCGCGACGTGTTCGGCCAATCGGTGAACTCGATCCGTCTGGGTGATCAGTTCGCGAATGACCGATTCGGCCAGCCATAATCCGGCGGCAAGTGGCGAGCCGAATTCGCGAGCGGCGGGGAGGGTGAAACGCTGCAACCCGTCAGCCACTTCGGCCACCGTTTGGCCTGGATGGACGTTGGTGCAATAGCTCAAAGGGAGCGAACTGAGGCTCATGGAGGGCTCATGAATTGGCGATTGGGAGGTTGTCGGCCATGCTAACGGCGCGATGCAGTGAAAACTACAATCGTCGCGACATTGCACGGGCAGCTAGCCCTTGCCAATACCTCGCACGGCAGCACAGGCGAGCCGCCTGTGCTACGGAGTGACGAAAACTTTCTGGCCAAAGCTGGGTTCAATCGGCGAATGACCGCGAGACGACCGGGAAGACGAGTGGGGACGTGGCAAATAGCGAAGCGAACATCGGAGCGTATCTGCATGATCCGGACGTGCAGTTGATGCTGCGCGCTCAGGCGGGCGACAACTCGGCGTTCACACAGTTGGTAGAGTTGTATCAAGAGCGATTGGTGGCGGTGCTGTATCACCTGCTCGGCAATCAAGAGGCCAGTGAAGATTTGGCTCAAGAAGTTTTCCTGCGAATCTACCGGACGCGGATGCGTTATCAGCCGACCGCCAAGTTTTCAACCTGGATGTTCCGGATCGCCAACAATTTGGCGAGCAACTGGCGGCGAGATAATGCTCGACACCGGCAGACTACTTTGGTCGGAAACGACTCGGGAGCGCGGCCCCAAGAGCAACTCGTGGCGGAAAAATCCGGATTGATGCCGACTCGAATTCTGGATCGTGCGGAAATGTCGAAGCTGGTGCGAGACGCGCTCGACACTCTAAACGAACGTCAAAAGCTGGCGGTGTTGTTGAACAAGTTTGAACAGATGAGCTACGAGGACATTGCCGTGGCGATGGAGTTGTCGCCGCAAGCGGTCAAATCGCTGCTGTCTCGTGCTCGCGAAAACTTGCGGGTGTTGTTGGAGCCGTATTTGTGATGTTGGTTCGATGAAGGCGAATGATCATGTCCGATGAAAACAATCCGCTGTTTGCCTCGACCGAGCGGTTCGTCGCGTATCTTGACGGCGAGTTACCGGAAGCGGCCACGCGTGAATTGGAGCAAACGCTCAACAGTGACCCGGCCGCGCGGATCGAGATCGAAAAGCTAAATCGCGCCTGGGAACTGCTCGACCTGTTGCCTCGACCAAATTTGTCCGAGGAATTCACCAGCCGCACCGTGACGGCGCTGCGGACCGGGATTCAGGCTTCGGATGAAGTGGCCACGCCTCGGAAGTGGATTGGACGGAAGACCGCGCTTGTCGCCGGATTGCTGTTAATTGCCGCGATGGGATTCGAGATCGGCCGACGTTCCGCGCGACCGGCCGCTGATACGCTGCTTGAGGATCTGTTGGTCATTGAGAATTTGGACTTATTGACGGAAATCGGTGACGTTCAGTTTTTGCGAGAACTTCAGACGAAAGGAGGCTTCGATGGTCGTCCGCCTCACGAACCGCGCTGATCACCAACGGCAAGAACATTGGAGTGCGGACGTTCATTTCCGCTTTCTTTGTCGATTGCTGTTGCAATCGAATACTCACCGCTCGGAAGACGTCGCCCGACCGCAACGTTCAAGGAAAGCGGCGAGGGATTGTCGCACTCCAAATTTCGCGTTCGCCGTCTGGCTCGTCATCCTGCCGCACGTTGTATTTGCGGTGGACGGAACAGCCGCCGCGCGGCGTGACGCCAATCGACAGAGAATCAGCCAGATGACTCCCGAAGAGCGACAACGGCTGGAGGAGAATGCACGCGAGTTTCAACAGCTTCCGTCCGACCAACAATCGAAGCTGCGTGACTTGCAGCAAGCGATTGAGCGTGATCCTGGACTGGAGGCGACTTTGGCGGAGTATCAACACTGGTTACACACACTTTCTCCACTGCAACGTTCCGAGTTGCGGAAAGCTCCGGATACGAAATCCCGATTGGCGCTGATCGACGTGTTTCGGCGTCGAGCCGGCCCTGATCCGTCGCACTGGCCGGGCGATCAAGTGCCCTTGTCGCGAACTCCCGATCAAGCACATGTCGTGATGAAAGTGCTCGGCAATGTTCGTCCGCCGCCGGTTCCCCCACCATCATCCGAAGAGTTTGCGGCGCTGATCAATGTGCTGGAGTCTCAATTGCCGGAGGATCGCCGCGCCGCCTTGCACAAAATGGATGCGTTCACGCGGCAAGTTCTGGTGGTCAACGATTCTCTTCAACGACTGCGTGGCGGCCCTGAGCGACGACTGTCGGCAGCCGACGAACAACTGACGCAACGGTTGATCGAAGCCTTCGCCGATGGCAGCCCGGCCGAACAATTCGTGAAGTCGCAGACCGGTCCGGCTCGCCACATGCTGGTGTATCCGATCTTGTTCCGCGGGCTGATCACTGAGTTGATCCTGACGGTCGATTTGTACTTCCCCTCGGACGACGAAGTGGTGCACTTCCCAGAAACGCTTTCACCTGATGAACGCGATCTGATCGCCAAACAACCGGAGCGAGAGTGGTTTTCTGAAGTTCGATTGATGTGCCTTGAGTCCAAGATTCCCGGCATTCGCGAGTTTCGAGCGTTATCGCGAAACTTCGATTTGATGATGAGACCTGAACTGCGTCGCCGCATGTTTGATCGTGGTCGGCCAGGCCAACCGCCCGACGGGCCGCGCGATCCCAATCGTCCGGAACCCGACCGCAACTTCGGCCCAGATCGGTCCCCACCGCTGAATCGCGATCGTTTCCGTCCCGACGAACGTCCCCAAGGCTGATCGGTGAAGTGCGGCGAATCGTTGCGACTGGATCAATTCGGCGAAGCGTCAAACTTCGCGCGGCCGGATGAGATTTCCGGATGCTGTCTGTCCAAGTCCCGAAATCAGCAAATTTTGCCGGTCCGTTTGGGCGATATGCATCAGGTGGCGACAGGCGGTCTCGCATGTCGTCCGATTTCGCGAACGGCGTACGACGAGCACTTGTGCATGTCTGGCGGCCGCGCGACGGCCAAGAGTGGCCATCTTACCCGAGTGCTTTACGTCAGGAGAACTTGCCATGTTTCGCAATTCGGTTTCGGCTTTAGACAACGATCATGATCTCATTTCGCATCCGGTTGTCCGTTGGGGGGTGCCGCTGATTATCGTTGCGATCGGCTGTTTGACTTTGGACATCACCGTTCGAAGAACGCTGCTTCGCGAACTCGCGGCGGTTCGGCAGGAGCTATCCGGCGTCGAATCACGCTTGCAGAGTTTGGTCAGCGTGAAAGATCAGGCTTGGGAAACCAACGATTTACTGAGCGCGCTCACGGCTCAAAAACGGCAACTTGACAGTGCTCGCTCGGCATTGGCCAGCGTTCGCGAATTTCGGCGGCAGGTCGAAATCGAAGCTCAAAACACTGGCGAGGCGGTTGCGGCCTTGGATGGAATCGTGAAGTCGCAGCAACTGGTGCGTGAGGCGGGCCGCGACATTGAACAGACTGACGTGACCCTTCAAAAGGTGGCCAATCTGCAAACGAAACTCTTGGAAAATTCCGCCGGTGTCGAATCGGCTCAGCGAAATGCCGCCGAGTTGATTGCCTTAAAACAAACCATCCAAGCTGTGGGTGATGCGGAAGCTGCTCAGCAAACGGCCGAGCAGTTGGTCGCTCTGCGCGATTCGCTGCACACCGACGCCAAACAAACCGAACAGGCACAAGAACAGGCCGCCAAACTGTTAGCGTTGCGAGACGATCTGGCGAAGTCCGCTTCGGACACGGAAACCGCCGAGCAGAATTGGGTCGCACTGCGGAAGCTCGAAGCCGACATGCTCGGTGCCGGAAAAGGAATCACCGATGCGATCGAGACGCTCGAATTGCTGACCGACTTGAGTGACGAGTTGCGGATGCAGTCGCAAGTGGTCGCGGGAGTTCGCCGCTCGCTGATGGATGTGGCCGCGTTAGAAACAACAGTTGGCCGAGTTATGCGGGTTCTGGAACCGTTGGCGGAGTTGAAGAATCTGTCTCGGATGAGCGAAGCCGAAGTCCGCTCGGCCGCACGAGCAATCATTGATCAACGAACAAAGTTAAGCCGCCGCGACGATCCGTTGACCGAAACCAGTCCGAGCCGTCCGATGCTCGACGCCAACGAATTGGAAATTGAACCGAACGCGGATCGGCTGGTTCCGCAGCCGCTCGCACCGACAGAAAAGGCCGCACCGATTGAGTGACCGCTCGTCAGGTCTCTGCTCCGCTTGAAGGTTTCTGTGTGAATCATTCGGATTTGTGTCATCGTAGCGACTCAGCCAACGCTGCCGCCGCGTGAGCCTCTTCCAACATTTGATCGGTGCTTTGTGCATCGACTGCCCGGCAGCTTTCGGTGACTCGCGTACTCAACTCGGCCAGCTCATCTCGCCAGGCGACTTCATCCAGTCCTGGTGGCGTGAACGGCCGAAATTCTTCCAACAACAGCACGAATCGCAACAGATGCCGAAACAGAATCCCTTCTTGCTTCGCCGCTTGTCGCGCGGAGACGAGTTTCGAAAAATCGCCGCCGAACCGTAGCAGTTCGCCTACAGCCCAGCACGGTTGCATCGGGACGTCGGTCACGTCAGGAAGCTCGGACTGAAACCACAAGCGGAGTTTGTCGGCCAACGTCAGCACGCGTGGTCGGTCGTCTTCAGCCCACGGATCGTCTTCATCGTCATCCGTTTGCATGCCGAGTTCCGCCGCCGTCGCCAGGCCGCGAGACAGCAAAGCCGGATGCAAGAACCCCGTAGCCAGCGGCCCAAACGGCAGGATGTCCGCTCGCGGAACGCGCACATACTTCGCTGCCGATCGAGAAATCTCCAACACGCTTTCAAACGCTTGAATCCGTTCGTTCGGATCGGCTTTGCCTAGCAGTTCGATCAAGAACATCGCGTACATCGGATTGATGCTGCGGAACATCAGCAGCGATTCCAGCTTCCCGGTCGGATACGCGCGCTCCGGGCGATAAGTGTCGATTGGCTCCAATTCCAGTTCCAATCTCTGAACGGCAGCGGACTTCTTTGCCTGCGCAATCAATAATTTCGCCGCCGATGACGGCCCTTTCGCTTGCGGCGATTCATCGCCGCTTTCCTTGGCTTTGAAATTCGCCGTGCCGTCACGGTTTTCGATCGCGACTAAGTTCACAACAACTTCGGCAATCGGCTGCGTCGCAATCGTGTCAAACAGCCCCGCACCGAAATCAGCGCTGGAGACGGAGCTTACCCGACGCGGCGCGGGAGTCGGGGGATCGCTCGAAGGCAAGGATTGCGGCGATTCATCGCCGCAATCCAAAGAGGGCGGTTCCGGATGCAACGTCACATACCCGCCCGCCCACAGCGTGATCAATCGTCGGTTCAGTTCTTTGATTGCCAGCGAATGTTGCTTGCCGTCGAGCAGCCGCTTGCTGACGAAATCGCGCAGTCGAATGACGTCGGGAGAAATCCGCAGCAAGTACGCCAGCAACCGCCAGGGCAACGGACCTTGACTCGCCAGCTTGCCGGGAGTTGCCGCTGTCAGACGATCGAATTGTTCTTTGTTCCAGTATTGCTCGGTCGACCGTCGGGTCGGCTGTTTGCGTTTGAGATCTTTCTTTGCCCGGATCAGCATCGGGTCTTTCGTGTCTTCTGGGATTTGATCGAAGCGTTCTTTCCAGCGAAGAATCTTCACGTCGTCCTCGTGAGCCAGCGCGTACACAAACCCTTCTTTGTCGAATTGCGGGCGACCGGCTCGACCGAACATCTGATGTGCGGCACTCGCCTCGATGACCTTCTTCTTGCCGGGCGGACCTTTCAGCAACGACGTGACCAGCACCGACCGCGCCGGCAGGTTGATCCCAGCGGAAAGCGTCTCCGTACAGACGCAGACCGATAGCAGTTTTTGCTGAAACAACTCTTCGACGATGCGCCGATACTTCGGCAGCAATCCCGCATGATGCACGCCAACTCCGCGCATCAGAATTTGTTTCAGCTTCGTCCCCGCGCCAGAGGCGAATTCGTACTTTTCGATGGCCACCGCCAGCCGCTTCTGCTGACCGTCCGCCAGCAGTGATTTCCCTTTGAGCTGTTCGGCCACATCCCAGCACTCATCCCGATTGAAGCAAAACACGAGCACCGGCGTGTGTCTCGATTCGTCGTCCCCGGAAGCCATCCATTCCAATTGCTCACTGAGCAACATGTCCGGCACGAAGTGATAAGTCAGCGGCACGCGGCGTTCCGTCCCTTGCACCAAATCCAGCAAACGCCCGTGCGACCGCTGCATCCAGAGCGTAAAATCGACCGCGTTCCCGACCGTCGCCGACAACAGCAGCAACCGCACATGCTTCGGCAACAGGCCGAGCGATAACTCCCACACGATGCCTCGTTCCGGGTCGTTGAAGCTGTGAAATTCATCCATCACGACTGCCGACACGTCCGAAAAATCAAACGCCTCTTCGTGCAGCAGCCGATTCAGCAAAATCTCCGCGACGACAACCAGCACTTTCGCGTCCGGGTTGACCTTCCGATTCCCCGTCACCAGCCCGATCTCGTCCGCTCGAAACCCCCAGCGAACGGCCGCTTCCTGCATCTCGCGAAACTTCTGGTCGGTCAGCGCAATCAGCGGCGTCGTGTAATACGCCTTCGTCCCGGTATGCAACGCCTCAAATAACGCCGCTTCGGCAATCAACGTCTTTCCCGTCCCCGTCGGAGCACACACCAACACGCCATGCTCGCCGGTGAACCACGCGAGCAACGCCTCTTCCTGAACCGGATACGGCGTGTACGGCAATTGAGCCAAATACTTTTCGGCAAGATCATCGCGAGTCGTAGCGGTCGTCATGTGCGAGAATATAGCGCCACCGGCTCGCAAAGTCGTCACGGACACGCGCAACAGAAACCGCAGGAGGAGTCCAATGAATCACAAGGAGACGACGAATATTTCGGCAAGAGAGCATTCTTCGCCTCATTCGTTGGACTCAGCTTCAATGACACTCACTACATGCTTCACCGCGCAGCGCCGAAATTCCTTCGCGGGCAATGATTGGGACCATGATGAGTGCGGCGACGGGGTCGGCCCACCACCAGCCGAAGGCGGCGTTCAGTGCGAGGCCACCCAGCAGGATCGCTGACAAGTACGCGCACAACTGCGTTTGCCGCGAGTCGGCTTCGAGGGCGCGGCTGTTTAACCGAGCAGCCACGCGGCGCTTGGCTCGCGCGATTTGCGGCATGATCGACAGTGATAGGCAGGCAATCACGATCCCGATGAGGCTGGCTTCGGGCGGCTCGTGTTTGATCAACATCCATCCGGCCCCGAACGCGACATATGCCGCCAGAATCAAGAAGCTGACGCCGACCAACCGCAAGGCAATCGCTTCGCGTTTTTCACCGGCATGGCCATGTTGCAGTCGCCACAATAACACGGAACCAGACAGGCTTTCGATGACCGCATCCACGCCGAATCCTATCAGCGCGATGCTGGCCGACTTCACGCCAACTTCGATCGAAACGGCCGCTTCGATCACGTTCCAAGTCAGCGAAAAATACTCCAGCCGCCGACCGGCTCGTGTGTCTGCTGCCTGGTGATCGCAGGAACTGTGATCGTGGTCATGATCGTGATCCATCACGCAACTCCGGCGATTCGTTTGTCTTCCATCCGTGAGACCACAAAATTAGCCAGCCAAGCCACGGCCGGCAGGATCATGTCGCCTGGCCGCCAAATTCGGAATAGCCGTTGTAGATTGTCACCGTTCCATTGATGTCGCAGGCTCGGACTGTGTGATTAGGCAGGATTTGCGGGCACGTTGCGGTACGGAACGCGGAAGTCTGATTCAATCGCCAAGTCGTTTGTAGCGGCTTGAAATTGGTCGGGTACGATGACGTCCTTCCCCGAAAATCATGAGACGTGCGATGAAGTCTGACACCAAACTATTAATAGAAGCCGCACAGGAACCGTCTGGCAGTCTCCAAATTGGGGACCAGTGGAACGCGATCCGCATTTTGGCGAGTTCGCAAACGCACTCACTGAAAGCGGTGTGCGAACTGGTCGAGAACGCGATTGACGCGCGAGCGACTCGGATTGAGATCATTCGCCGCAAACAGAACAACGAGCTGTTTCTGGACATCATCGACAATGGCGTCGGTGTGCGGATGCGAATGGACGGAAAGCCCGACTTCACGCACTTGGCCACGCACATTTGCGACTCCATGAAGCGGCGGCTGACCGGTCGCGAAAAGATGGGGATTCACGGCGAATTCGGGATCGGGCTGCTCAGCTTTTGGAGCTTGGGCGAAGAGCTGCGGATGATCTCGACGGACGCGATGGGCTATTTGCATGAATTGTCGATGCGCCGCGGCGACAAGGACTTCACGATCCAACAGATTCGCGGCGAAGGGATGAAACGCGGCACGCGAATCACAGTTGGCCCGCTGCTCGATTCGACGCGAAACATCGTCACCGGTGAGAAGATTCAACGGTATCTCTCTGCCGAGTTGCGCGAGCGGATTCGCAGCAGCGGTGTCGTGATCGAGATGATCGACCGGTTGACTCGCAAGGAATTGGTCATCCGGCCGCACGAATTCAGCGGAGATCGGCTGGCGGAATTGACATCAGTCGATACGAAATTCGGGACACTGTTCGTCGATCTGTATTTGCGAGACACGATCGACCCGACGGAACCCGCTCGAGTCTCAGTGTTCAAAGACGGCACTCGCGTCCTAGAGGACATCACGGAGCTTGTCCCGCTCGATAAAGCTCCGTGGAATCAAAGCCGTTTGGAAGGAGTGCTCGATTACCCCGCGCTCAATCTCGCTCCGGGAACACGGCGTGGCGTCGTTCCTGATGCCTGCTTTCAAGCGTTTGTCGCGGCGGTCGAGAAACTGGAGCCGAAGATCGCCGAAGTCGTCACGTACCGCGATCAAGCCGCCTCGGCGCGAGCCAACCGGAGAATTCTCGTTCAAGTCCAAAAGGCGTTTCTCGGCGCGCTGCGAGACCTCGAGGATCAGTATCTGTACTTCGACGTCCCGGCAACCCGTCGCCGCCGACGTCGCAAAGGAGACGCTGATCCTCGGCAAAAGACGCTCTTGCCAATCGAGGTCAAGCCCACCAAGAAGTACAAGCCGGGGACGCTGGCGTATGCGATGGTCACGCCGCGTAACTCGCGGCGGCAGCCGAATGCCGAATGCATTTTGATGGTTCAAGCGTTCGACGTGGATGGTCCGATCACTGAGAAATGCCAGTACGAATGGAAGGTCATCGACGGCATCGCGCGGATCACGTCGGTTGAGGGACCGCGCTGCGTGATCGTCTCACCGGTCGAAGGTCGTGTGATCGTGGAAGTCACCGCCACACGCGGCAACCGAGTCGTCACCGACCAAGTCCCGATCCGCTTCCTGGACCGCGATGCCGAAGACCTCGGCTCCGCCGCCGGTCTGCCGACGTATCGATTGAACGCGGCGCGCGGTGAGCCGTGGCGATCGAAGTACGTTGTGAAGAGCAACGAAATCGTGATCAACTCCGCTCATCGAGATTTCGTCAGTAGCAATTCGACAGCCGCCAAGCACCGTCGCTACATCGGCAAGCTCTACGCCAAAGAGATCGTGCTCCTCAACTTCCCACACGAATCAAACGCCCAAGCCCTGGAACGCCTGATCGAAGTCACCGTCCGCACCGAAGACGCGCTGTAGTCGTGGGATTTCCAAGCGAGGTTGTCATGTCGAACTTGTTTTCCGACTTGGTGGCTTCACGCCAAGCTTGGATCGCGGAGGTGCTCAAGCCTTGGTGTCGCGCTGCGACGTGGAAGGAATTGATGCAGGCTCACCAAGATTGGACGAACCTGGCCGGAACCGTTGATCCGCACGGCACGTTGTGGGCTTGGGCCTGGAGTCGTTGTCCGATTCTCGTCTCCGATGATCTGCCGGGGATTGACGAGACTCATCGAGTGCGAGTTGTGACGCGAGACGGGCGCGTCCGCGAAGGTTATCCCGACAACCGGGAAAGCCGTCTCGGCAAGTTGCGGCTGCTGTGCGAGGTCGCGGCGGCCAGTGGCGAGCACGAATTGTCCGAGCCAATTTCAATTGACGACGTTATGTCAGTTGAACTTATTACGTAGGTGAGTCGCTCTCGCGACTTACGTTGTTGCGGAAGGCGATGATTTCTCGTTCCCATGCGGAGCGTGGATACGAGCGTAAAGAATTAGCGGCCAAGTGTCAGTAATCGGAGGTCAGTCCCGGCGTGGCGAACGCGGGACTGTCAGTAATCCAAGGTCAGCCAAGTGTCAGTGATCGGAGGTCATTATTCTTTGGGGATTCGTGTTTGATTTGTATTTGATTCTCAACCTT
>JANMIF010000089.1:0-10390 GCA_031375695.1 Planctomyces sp. | reverse complement strand
CCGACTGATGACTTAACTTGAGTTGTCGTTCTGCGAGTAGACGACCACTTGTGTTGATTCGTCTGAGGTCGGCTTGTATGGGCTTTGGAAAAACTCGTCAATCCCATCTTCTTACTTGGTAAGCCGTTGTCGAATCAGTGTCGAGCGTAACCTGTTTCCGAATGCCCCACAGTTTTCGACGTAAAGCTGTAGCGGTCATGAGTAGATTTCCGGTAGTTGCGACTTTTCTGACCAATCCGTTTGAAGCGACCGAAATCGAAGCAGGCCACGACATCGGATTGGTCGAGAAGCTCATCGAACTTTTTCAGGAACGGCTCGTTTAGATGCTTCCCGCCGAGCGATTTGTGCGCGAGAATCCTCCGCCGTTTGAAACCTCACGTTGTCCCGCTTTTGAAAGTCTTGTTGATGTTTGAGCAAGTCACCGCTGCGCCACCGGATTCGATTTTGGGTTTGACCGAAGCGTTCAAAAAAGACGCGCGACCAGAGAAGCTCAACTTGAGCGTCGGCGTTTTCAAAGATGACAAAGGCCAGACTCCGGTCCTCAAGTGTGTGAAGGAAGCGGAGCGGCGATTGCTCGACGTGGAAGCGACGAAGACATATCTCAGCATCGAAGGCCCCGCCGAATACGGCCGCGCGGTTCGCGAGCTGATGTTCGGTGCGGATCACGAGATCGTGAAATCGAATCGAACTTGTACGGCGCAGTGCCCTGGCGGAACAGGGGCACTGCGAGTCGCAGCCGACTTCACTCGAAAGCTGTTTCCAAATGCGACCGCTTGGTTCAGCACGCCGACGTGGCCGAATCATCAAGGGATTTTCAAATCGGCCGGGCTAAATGTCGCCGCATATCCGTATTTCGATGCGGCCAAGAACAGCCTCGATTTCGACGGAATGATCGGAGTGCTCGGCCAAGTCGCGACGGGGGATATCGTCTGCCTGCACGGATGTTGTCACAATCCGAGCGGCGTTGATCCGACGGCAGAACAATGGATGAAAATAGCGGATGTGCTGGCCGATCGAAAAGCGCTACCACTGCTTGACTTTGCTTATCAAGGCTTTGGGCGGGGGCTCAAAGAAGACGCGGTCGGATTGATGTCGCTCGCCCGGCCCGGTGCCGAGATGCTTGTCGCCAGTTCATTCTCGAAGAATTTCGGTTTGTACAACGAACGAGTCGGCGCGCTGACTCTTGTCGCAAAAGACGCTGCTCAGGCCGAGACAGCTTTGAGCCAGATCAAGACTTGCGTTCGTACCAACTATTCCAACCCGCCGTCTCACGGCGGAGCGATCGTGACGACGGTGCTGAGCGACGCGACTTTGCGACAACAATGGGACGGCGAACTTGCCGAAATGCGGAACCGGATCAACGGCATGAGAACACTGTTTCAGCAGTCGATGGCCAAGCGACCGACTGGCCGCGACTGGTTGTTCATCACGAAGCAAACTGGGATGTTCTCGTTCTCCGGATTGAAGCCGGAGCAGGTCGATGCTCTTCGCGAGAAGCACGGCATCTACATCGTCCGAGACGGCCGAATCAACGTCGCCGGTATGTCGGCCGATTCGATGGATCGGCTGTGTGATGCAATTGTCGCTGTGCTTTGAGTAGATAAAGTGAACGGTGGGCGTCAGCCCACTGGTCACCATCCGGCTGACGTCGAACGTTCGCTGAAAGATGCTAAATGATGAATCGCCGAAACCGCCAACTTGTCGCCGCTGCGTTGATCGCGAGTGTGTCGGCATACGGTTTTGGTAACGAGAAGCCATTTCGGTCTGGGCCGGAAGCGGGAAAAGAAGTGCCGTCGTTTTTCGTGCGAGCCGTGACCGGGCCACAAGCGAATCGGTCAGTCTGTTTCGTTTGCCGCAACGGTGATCGCCCCGTTGTGATGATCGTATTGCGGCGATTGGACTCGGGAACTTCGCAACTCCTCAAGTCGGTCGATGAGGTTGTCGATCGTCGCCGCGCCGACGGATTGCGCGCGTTCGCGGTGATGCTCAGCGATGAACCGAGTCAAGTCTCGCCGCATTTGCAAACAATTTCGTTCGACGAAAAGCTGAGCCTGCCGCTCGGAGTCGGCTCGGAAACGTTGGCCGATCGCGAAATCTTGGCCGTCGATCAGTCGGCGAGCATCACGCTGGTCGGCTATCGCGACCGCAAAGTGATTTGGACGGAAGCTCTCCGCTCAGCTGACCTCCGCGACGAAGAAACCCGCTCCCGCCGCCTGAAGCAAATCATCTCAAGAACTGAATCGCTGGTGTCGGATCCCGGGAATCGCAACTGAGATGGTTTTGTGCCCCAGGCGAGCTGGCGGACATAGCCCCCGGGTCGCCTTGACCGGTAAGTATGGATGCTGTTTGCTTATTGTGCCGAGCGGCCGGCGACGTGCATGCGTGTGATTTCCGTTGCGGTCAGTGCGCGGTTGATGACAAAGACTTCGTCGATCAAGCCGCTCCAGGCGCGGGGGTCGGCTTTGAAGGTTTGCGAATTTGCGCCGATGTAAACCGGGAAGTCGTTCTTGTTCAGCGAATCAAACTCGGCGACACCTTCGACGCGGCCGTCGAGGTAAAGGTGTTGGACTCCGGTTTTGCCGCTGAGATCGTAGGTTGCGACAGCGAAGTGCCACTTTTGATCGTCGATTGAGGCCAGGCTGGTGTTGAAGGTCAGTTTGCTTTTGACCTGTTTGGTCACCGGGTCTTGAGATTGCGCATTCGTTCCCAGTTCCAACTTTTCGCTGTTTTGATGGCGATGTAATCGCCACGAATTGTCTCCCTTGCCAATCACACATTGGAAGTTGGACTTGGGAGATTCGGCCTTGAACCAGGCTCCGACCGAGAACGACGTGGTGAAGTTGCACAGGTTTGAATCGCTGTCTCCCAGGGCCACATAGTTCTTCGAGACGTTCCCCCCGAATCGCAGCCCCTTCTTTTGTGCGAAACGGCCGAAGGAGTATTTGGCTCCGTAGATCTTGGCGTTGACTTGCGAGTACTTCGGATTGGTCGCTTGGCTGCGAACGACGTCGCCGACGTCAGTGTCGCCGCTGAAGGTGAAGTAAAAAACCAGATCGGCATCTTGTTTGAACTGATTCGACCACGCTTGCCAGTTGTCAAAGGACGGCGGCAGGTCGCGAGGCACGGTTGCGGAGGCGGAAAGATCGGAGGTCGATTTCTGTGACGACCACCACAGAAACCCAACGAGCAGCATCGCCACCGTCGCGACGCCGATCAGCAGTGGCCAAGGGAGCGATCCGAAACGCTTTTTTTTCTTCGACCGTTTTTTCATTGATCGCATCAGGGGGGCTTCGGCGAGCGTGTTCAAGTAGTCGTCATCACTGACAGTCGGCGCATCGGGAGTCACCACGATCTTCGATTGCTGCGGTTTCTTTTTGATTTGTGTTTTGGTGAGCTTTTCAGGCGTG
The DNA here is from genome assembly GCA_031375695.1 of Planctomyces sp. Lineage (GTDB taxonomy): Bacteria > Planctomycetota > Planctomycetia > Planctomycetales > Planctomycetaceae > SXKJ01. The sequence goes on along the minus strand of JANMIF010000089.1, from coordinate 6,983 downwards.
CTGTCGATCACAGTGGGAACCGGCTTGCAAGTCACTTCGGAAGGTTGTCGCAAGTCGAGAGTATTTGTTGGTGCGGCGGGGCACTCCATCTTGGCCAGTTCCGGTATGACTTCTGGTTTCGGTTTTGCGATGGGCATTTCGGCAATCGTGCTGCCCGATGTTTTGGCGGCGATCGACGTTGAACCTGCGCCGCTTTGGCCGGACCGACGGGAACTTGATTGCGAGGCGTCCGAGTTTCCCGATCCGCCGGGAATCCGGCTGGCTGACGAACCGTCGTTGCTGCGAGCCTGGGAAGTCTCCCCCGCCAATTGGCCGCCGATGTTGATTGTTTCAAGGTCCGGGCTGCGGCCCAACAGGGGTGCTAGCGACTCGCGGGAATGCTTCAGCAACTGCAAGTCAAATGGCGGTGAGCGGCGTTTGGCGAACGGCTTCAACAACTCGGCGACTGCGGACGGAGTTTGTGGTCGCTCGTTTTGCTTCTTGGCCAACATTCCGTGAATGATCAGCGCCAGGTCGTTGGGGATCTCAGGCACGAAGTCTTGGATCGGCTTCGGTGGCATCTGTTGATGCGCCATCAGCTTGGTCGCCGAGTTCTTGCCGGGGCATGGCAATCGTCCTGTAATCGAGAAATACAGCACGCCGCCGAGGCTGTAGATGTCGGCTCGGCAATCGACGTTGTGGCTGTCGATCGCTTGTTCGGGGGACATGAAATCAACTGTGCCGATCTGATCGTCCGCGCTCGTCAGCGAGCCGTTGTGTTGTTCGTCGCGGCTGACCGCCAAGCCCAGATCCAGAATCTTGACGACGCCGTTCCGATCGACCAGCAAGTTGCCCGGCTTGACATCCCGATGCACGATCCCCGCGGCACGAGCCGCCTCTAATCCGAGGGCCGCTTGATATCCGATGTCGGCGGCGGACGCCCAGTCGATGCGTCCCGTTTTCGTCACGAGTTCGCCGAGGTCTACCCCTTCGACGTATTCCATCACGATGTACGGCAGTCCGTCGATCTGATCGAAATCAAACGCCTGGATGATGTTCGCGTGCTGTAATGCGGCGACCGCTTTCGCCTCGCGAGCGAATCGGGCCAGAGTATCGTCGCGATTCTTCGCGAACTTGCTGATGACTTTGATCGCTACCAGCCGGTTCATCGTGATCTGCTCGGCGAGATACACTTTGCCCATGCCACCGCGGCCCAGTAGCTCCATGATTTTGTATTTGCCCAGATAAAACCCTTCGGCCATTCCCGCCAACAGCCGCTGCGCTTGATAAAGCGTGACGATTTGGCTTTTGATCAACGACTTCGCCAAAAGCTCCGGCGTTGGCTCGCTGTCACAAATCGACGTTGATTGCTCGCGGACTCGCGCGACATGCACCGGTTTCAACAATTGGCTGCGTTCCAGGACATCCAGAAACTCGGCGACAGTGGAGAGAGCGGTAAGAGCGGGCATGCCAGTGATCCATTCGGAGGGATCGGTCAGAAGCCCGAACCTTGGGGCATCCCGAATGCCGCCGAACTCGATTCACATTCCACCGTCCGTAAGGTGCGGCATCAATCATGCTCGCGCGCCGGACAGTTTGACCAACCGCTACAACCAACAATTGTCGGCGAACTGATCAATCTCCCGCCCTGACGTAAACCTTGACAGGTTTCACGATTGAAACACTCCTCGTTCAATCCTTCCAATCCTTCTCGCGAACCCGTCACGAACACTAAACAACATGTCTCGTTCGCTGAAGGCTGGCTGCCCGACGAAAACAAAGTGATTCGCCGTCGTTTCTGTGGCAATTCCGACACACGCAGTTGCCAAAACTCCACCGATCCATGCCGTCACGATTGTGCGCGACGTTTCGCGAATTCACTGCGCAGAGCGCCGTGCCACGTCCACCGATCACGCCGCCCTGTCGATCTCGTTTGGATCGGGTGCCGTGCGGGCAAGGCGAGTACGGCGAAGTCGGTCGGACATTGGCAGGTCGTCGAGCGATTGCAGGCCGTAGAGTTCGAGAAACTTGCGTGTTGTCTCGTACAGAAACGGGCGGCCAAGCGAATCGTCTTCGCCGGCGATGCGAACCAGCTCGCGTTCCATGAGTTGCTTGAGCATTTCGGCTGACTGCACGCCGCGGACCGCTTCCAGGTCGGCGCGAGTTAGAGGTTGCCGATAGGCGACGATCGCCAACGTTTCCAGCATCGGCGGCGAAAGCTTTAGCGCGGTCTGCCGTTGATGCAGCTTGTCGAGCCAGAAAACATATTCACGGCGAGTCAGCAGGCGATATCCGGTCGCGACCTTTTCGATCCGAAACGAACAATGGGCCGCGTCGTAAGCATCGTTGAGTTGATTCAACAAACGTACCGCTTCCGCTGCGTCGGCCAACATGGCGAGCGGCAGCAATCGTCGCAGTGGCAGCGGTTCGTCCGAAACGAACAGCACTGCTTCGAGCCGCGCCATTTTTGTCGTGCGGTGACAAACATCGATTGGTGTTCGTGACTGTGAATTGGACTGTCCGGCGACATGCGTAAAAAACTGCCACGCAAACGACGACTGATGCGAACCGCCGCTCGACCATGGTGACGCCGCCGGTGGCCAGCGATTTATGTGCGACTTCCAGAAGTCAGAACTCGATTTCATCGCCAACAACGATTCCATCTCAAAGAAATTGAACCGGAGGAAACCGAGGCAACAGAGAAGCAATGGCCAGAATGCCTTTTGATCTCCGTTACCTCAGTTTTGTCCTCTTCAAATTCTTTCACTTCAACGATGGGCAGACCAGTCGTTGATCTGTTTCAAAACGATTTCGACAGCTTGTAACGGCTCAGAGGCTTCGGCCTCGAAACGCCGGGTCACTTGCGGACTACCGACGGGGCCGAAGTCGCAAGCAAAGTAAAAGTCGCCCGGTTCGCGGCCCGGCTCAAGTCGAAACTCGTGGATGCCCAATTGATTCAATTGCCGCACGGCTTGACGCCAGGTCAAGCCGTCATTGGCCATGTGTGCCGAAACGTCGGAGCGGTCCAACATCGCTGGCCTCGCGAGTTCTTGGCGAACGCTCGGTGCGGCAGAAATCTCCGCGGTTGCTGAGCCGAACAGATCGGCAAGCCGCGAGTCCACGGAACTCGAATCGCTTGCAGCAGCCGATTGCCGCGAGGCTCGCGAATTCGATTGAGGCGATGCTGCGGCAAACGCCGTCCGCGTGAGCGGCTGTCGAGATCGCTGCGGCTCGCTCGGCCGAAACAGATCGTCGAGCGATTCTTCGGCGCGTGCATTCTGGCCGTCCAAAGAATCTGTCAGAAGCGTCTGTGAAGGCGCTGCAGATTCACCAACTCGCGTGATTCGGCGCGGTTTCGGTCGCAGTTGGTCAGCCTCTGAAGTAGAGGACGCGACGACCGGAACGAATTGTGGAACGCCAAAGACGGCCATCATTGGAATGGCCATCAACGGCAATGACAACATCAGCGTGGCGAGCGGATTCCCCGATCGTGACTGCATCCTTGCGTGCCTCCGTTAACAAGTCCCGACGGCTCATCGTCCCTGACGAACCGGCGCGTTTGGAACATAAACCAAATCTTTTGATTCACTCAACGGCAGTTTTCGCCGGTCAGGTTCCGTCTTTCGAATTTCAGACTTCTTTCGTCATTCCAGTTTCGGAATTCGTCATTCACAGCGTCGGGTTAGTGAAACCAGGTAGGCAGCACTGGTCGGCGGGTGGCGGAGGGTTGTGATTGTTGCCCGGATTGCGACCGATTGTGCAGTGAACGAGCGGGGTGGACGATAACAAAGTGTCGGGATTGGTGACGTGGGCGAATCGCGCCTACCAACCGGTTGGTCAACTGGCCTTGTGTCGGGCCGCCGTCCAATTAGCATCCCGCCTCTGCCGAGCAATCTTTGAAGACGAAGAGGCTCGAACAGGTTTTCGTCACCGTGCCGGACATCGCCAGGGACGTCGTGTCGCGGTGAACACCATCCGGTGTGGAACGATTGGGTCCGCATCATCCAAGGAGTTGAGGAATATGCTTCGCAGTCAATCGGAACAGAATCGTCGTGACTTTTTGAAGTTCACTGCCGGAACATCGGCCGCCTTATGGCTTCCCAGATTGGTTGCCGCCGAGGAAGACGCGACGAAAGTCGCTAAGCGAACCGAGTCGTCCGACCCCAAAGCCACCATCGGCGCGGCCCTCAAGCTGGCTCGCGACTCACAAGAGGCGCTCAAGAAGATCGGCGACTACGACGCCAATTTCTCTAAGAAAGAGATCGTCGGCAACAAACTGTTGTCGACCGACATGTACATCAAATTTCGCGGTCAGCCGTTTAGCGTCTATATGAAGTACATCAATCCGCATCCGGGCCGCGAAGTGATCTTTGTGGCCGGACAGAACAAGGATCGCATTCTGGCTCATGCCGGAGGAGTGGCGGCCATTGTCGGCACCCTGAAACTGAAAGTCGACAGCAAGGACGCGATGGAAGAAAGCCGCTATCCGATCACGATGTTCGGCATGCACACTTTGATCGCCGAAATCATCAAACAATGGGAATCCGATGAGAAACACGACGAGGCGGTCGTGAAATTCTTCCCCAACGCCAAAGTGGATAAGATTGAATGCAAAGTCGCTGAGACCAGCTACGCGAAACCTCCCACTCATGCGAAGTCGCACATCACGCGATTGTACATCTCGAAAGAGACCAGTCTGCCGGTGCGTGTGGAACACCTGGGTGTACCGGCCAAGGACGGAGCTCAACCGCCGATCCTTGAGGAATACACGTATTCCAACGTCCGAACGAACGTCGGCCTGGGAGATCAGGATTTCGACACAAAGAACAAAGCCTACGCGTTTTAGTTTTTCGGTCGGCGATCACACTTGAATGACACTCAACGCACGGCGAGGCACAGATCCTCGCCGTGCGTTTTTCTGCGCATTGCGATAACGAGAGTTTCGTTACTATTAGCTTGATGCACTGAGTACGACTCTCTGCGTTCTTCGCTTCTCTGCGGTGAAAAATGGACTTCAACCGCAGAGAAGCGAAGAGTGCAGAGACACTCCCGGAGTCAGCTCATGTTGGTCACTTCAGAAATCCATGAAGTTCGTCAGACCGTCGCCGCGGCGCGGCGCGGCGGTCATCTAATTGGTTGCGTTCCAACGATGGGAGCGTTGCACGCGGGGCATATGAGTCTGGTCGAGCGAGCGCAAGCCGAATGCGGTTTTGTCGTGCTGACGTTGTTCGTCAACCCGACTCAGTTCGGGCCGAAAGAAGACTTCACGAAGTACCCGCGACCGTTTGATGCCGACCGAGTCAAATGCCAAGCGGCTGGCGTCGGTCTGCTGTTTCAACCGCCGGCCGAAACGATGTATCCGCCGGACAGTGCTACGTTCGTCGAAGTCCGCGGATTTTCGGATGTGTTGGAAGGAGCGATTCGGCCGGGACATTTTCGTGGTGTCGCGACCGTCGTCACGAAGCTGCTCAATATCACTCAGCCGGATCGGGCCTACTTTGGGCAAAAGGATTTTCAGCAACAGGCGTTGATTCGCCGCATGTGCCGTGACTTGAACATGCCGGTCGAAATCGTCACCTGCCCGACGCTTCGTGATCCTGACGGTTTGGCCATGAGCAGCCGCAACGTGTATCTCAGCCCGGCAGAACGGACGTCGGGGTTATCGCTGTACCGCGCGTTGTGTCTGGCTCGCGACAAGGTCCGCGCGGGCGAACTCGTACTTAGCGAAATCCGTCTGGCCATGCGGCGTGAAATGGAACAGACTCCCGGCGTGACAGTGGATTACGGCACGATCGTCGATGCTGATTCGCTAGCGGAGTTGACGACGGCTGGTCCTCGAATGGTGGCGCTCGTCGCGGCTCGCGTCGGGCCGACTCGATTGATCGACAATCTGTGGCTGGGAGATTTGAATGCGGCCGGTGTTGTTTCGGATTCCGATTGATGGCGTGGTCGATGTCGGACCATTCGGGCAAGTGCCTCTATTTGGGCTGGGGCTGATGTTCACCGTCTGGGTCGCGTTCGCGGCCTTATGGTGTTGGCGATCGCGGTATTCCGACTCCGGTCCGTTACAGGTCAGCGACATCACCACATTCGGCTTGCTGGGCGTGCTGATCGTGATGGCTCCGAAGATCGCGGCGAACTGGAAGAATCCGTCGATTCCGATTTTCGGTTACGGCCTGATGATGTGCTTGGGCTTTATCGCCGCGACCGCATTGGCCGATCGGCGAGCACGGCGCGAAGGGTTTCCTCAAGAGACGATCTGGGATCTGACGTTGTGGTTTCTGATCGCGGGAGTCGGGGGGGCGCGGCTGTTTTATTTGATCCAAAAGCACGATCAGGTCTTTGCCGGCTGTCGTGACGTGCATGACTACTTCGTGGCCGCAATCAATCTGCCAGACGGTGGTTTAGTTTTGTACGGCGGACTGATCGCGGGGGCGGTGGCCTTTTATCGTTTCTGTGATCAGCGTGGTTTGCCCATGTGGCGGCTGGCGGACTTGATCGTGCCGTCGATCTTTTTAGGTATCGCCTTTGGCCGAGTCGGCTGCTTCTTGTACGGCTGCTGCTGGGGTGACCGCTGTGACATGCCGTGGGCCGTGCAGTTTCCGCCCGAAAGCATCACCTGGAAATCGCAGGTGGAGCGAGGCTTCATTTCTGATTCGGAACCGTACACGTTGCCAGTGCATCCGACTCAACTTTACAGCGTGCTGGATGCGTTGCTGCTGTGTTGGTTGACGTCGAAGTATTACCCAGTCCGTGCTCGCGACGGATCGGTGCTGACGCTGGCATTGCTGACGTACCCGATCACGCGTTTTTTGATCGAACGCTTGCGCGGCGACGAGATGGGCCAATTTGGCACGTCGCTAACGATTGCTCAATGGATCAGCCTGGGGATGCTGGGACTGGGGTTGTGTCTGGCATGGTTGCGACCGCCGCTGATCAGTCGCGACCCACACGAAGCTTATCGTTTCACGGCATAACGCAGCTTCGCCGATTTGGAACGCGGG
>JANMIF010000070.1:0-2264 GCA_031375695.1 Planctomyces sp. | reverse complement strand
AAACAACGAGAAAACTCGGCTCGGCGGAAAAACACGGCTCGGCGGGAGCCTCGCCCTCCCAAACATCGCCGGCCGATTGGAAACAGCTTCGCAACTTGTATCAACAGCTTGGCCGCCTTCCGGATGCCATCGTGATTGGTGAGCAACTGTTAAAGATGCAGACGGTTCAGTTGGGTCCGATGCATCCGCTCGTGATGGAATCAAGTGCTGTGCTCGGCGGCTTGTACGGCGCGGTGGGTAACTACGGCCAAGCGAGGCCGCTGTTGCACGCAGTGGTGGAGGATCTCAGAAAGTCGCAGAAGTCTCCGGCTTCGCTTGCCCGGGCGCTCAACAATCTCGGCGCGGTGGAACGGGGTGTTGGTGAGTTCGCGCTGGCCACGGAATCGTTTGCCGAAGCGCTTCAACTCCGCGAGAAGCACCTCGCTACAGACGACCCGGAATTGGCGACCTCCTACAACAACCTCGCCAGCGTCTGTCTAGTTCAAGGCCAGTTCAAGCGAGCCATTCAGTTGTACCAGCAGGTTTTGGAACGCTGCCGCGAGCGGGGACCACGAACCAACGGACTTCGTAGTGTGACGCTCTTGAATCTCGCGATGGCTTACAAATCGCAGGGGCAGTTCGAACGTGCTGCCGAACTTTGCGAAGAGTCGCTGACGTTGCTCGAAGAGTCGGCAGGCCGTGAGACGCTGGCGTCGGTCGGTCACTACAACGCTCTGGCCACGATGGCTCGCGGACAAGGACGGTATGCCGAGTCCTATCAGTGGGCTGAGAAATCGTTGACCGTGTGTGCGACGCATCAGCAAGCGGATCATCTTGCCGCCGCGTCCGCTCATACGCAGATCGGCATCGTGGCCTGCTTGGGGAAGGCGTATGAAACGGCCGAGTCGCATTGGCAACAGGCGCTCCGCATTCAACGGGCCAATCAACAGACGGCCTCCGAGGCGTTTACTCTCAATATGCTGGGGTTGCTGGCCTATCAGCAAGAACGTTTTGCGGACGCCAAACAGTTCTTCGAGAACGCTCACCAACTGCATGAGGACGTCGAGGTCGCTCCGCAAGACCGGTACAACACGCTCTGCAATCTGGCGGCTGTTTATCGGAAAGAAGGTCGGACCGACGCGGCCCTCGCCGCGCTGCGTCAGGCGATTGAGATTCCCGAAGCCTTCCGCTCCGAAACGTTTGGCGAAGCGGAACAAGGCCGCGCGAAGTTCCTCGCTCAGTTCGCCTCCGCATTCGACATGCAGGTGCAATGGCTCCTGGAAGACAAGGACTACGACGCCGCATTTGTCGCGGCCGAACAGAGCCGCAATCGAACCTTCTTGGATCAACTGAACTTGGCTGGTATTGATCTCCGCCAGACACTGCCCGACGACGTGGCCAAACGGTTGTTGCCGCGCGAACAGGAATTGCGATTGCAACTTCAACAACTGCGAGTTCAAGCCAAACTGTTACCGGAACACTCGAACCAATCGGCTGAATGGCAACGACTCACGCGCGAACTCCAACAAACTCAATCGGCCTATGCGAACGTCTGGAGCGAGATTCGTGACTCCAGTCAGATCTATGCCAAGCTGCTGACGCAAGAGCGGACGGTGTGGACGCTCGACCAAATTCGCCGTGAGATCATCGCTCCAGACACGTTGGTTCTGTTCTATCACTTGGGATCACAGCAGAGTGTTGTGTTGGTCTTCGGCGACCAAACGAAACCTGTTGTCGCCGTGCCGTTGGAGGTGACCTCGCAACAGGCAACCCTGCTTCCTGAGTTGCCGCGACTCCGTGAAGTTTTCGAGCCGCGCCCGTCAGAAAGCGGTCGTCAGGAATTGCCAGCCACACTCTCTGACGGTCGCGGCTCGAAAGATTCACACGCTCAGCGTGGCTTCGGCGGCACGGTTGAGACCGACAAAGGGGAAAAGATTGAGCCTGCGAAAGAGCAGTCGGAAGTCACCGCGGGACCGTTGACACGACGGAAAGGGGCGGACCTTGTCGCGTGGTATCGCCAAGTGCTTCGTCAGAAACAGTTCGATCCGACGCGCGGCATCGGTGGGACCGTCGAGACCACGAAAGGGACCGCTGTCCCGACGACCTCCTACATCGCTGTCGCCGAGATCTTGTTTCCCGAACAACTCCGCCGCGTGATCCGCGAACGAAGCCCGAAGAAGTTGGTCGTCATCCCCGACGGAGCCTTGCACAATCTTCCGTTCGAGGCGTTGCTCGTCCGCGCTGGTGATTCGCCACGATTCGTGCTCGATGAGTTCCCGCCGATT
>JANMIF010000059.1:0-15702 GCA_031375695.1 Planctomyces sp. | reverse complement strand
GTGGACCAGCGCACTGCAACGTCGGCATCCTGACTCAAAAAAACTCATCGCAGCCTCCTTGCTACGTGGGACTTGTTACATCCACACAGTCGCAGGAGGCTGCGATTTTGTTAAGACGAATTGAACGGTATTGGGGCTAGCTCGGTCCGCTGAGGCTGCTGGGGCGTTCGAGGTAGCGGATGCGTTTTTGCACATCGACGTTCACGCTTTGATAGCGGGTGACGAGGTTGCCCGCATTGAAGAGTTTGTTGCGGATTGATTCGACATCGTCTTGGCCAATGGCGTGTGTGAAGATCGACTGCAAATACTCAATCCCTAGCCGCGATGGTTGAAAACGCGACTCATCGTAAAATGAGCGGTGGACGCAGCGCGGGTGAATCAGGCCCCATTGATCTTTGAGCTTGTTGGCCGCCAGCGAATCGAGCGTGAAGCCATTCTTGCGCGACCAGCGGAGCGTCGCCAGCGAATCGTTCTGTTCGGCCAGCAGCAAGTCGAACGCTTTGCCGCCGAGTTGAGCGGCATAAAAACGGTCGAACAGAATCGGCCGACCGCCGCGCTGCGTGTGTCCAACCTTTCGGGTGAAGATCGCAGCTTTCGCGGAATCGTGTCGTCGCTTGCGTTGAAAGAACGCATCACCGAGTTTCTGAATCAGAATCTCTTGCAACGACTCGGCCGCGCCGCTGTAGATCGTGTTGCCTGCGGGATCGCGGCTATGACTGTTGATGGCTCCCAGCGGCTGGCCATCGTCGCCGATGACCCCTTCGCCGATGACCACCACAGCGTGCTTTTGCTGGTCGTAAATCTCACGGATGCGAGCGACCACCCGCTCCACATTCAACGGCACTTCCGGAATCAGTAACAAGTCGGGCTGCCCGTAGGCTGAGCCGAGTGCGATGTACCCCGACTCGCGTCCCATGACTTCGATAATGGCGATGCGTCGATGGCTTTCGGCCGTCGTCCGAATTCGCTCAACCCCTTGAGCCACGACGTACACCGCCGTCGCGTAACCGGGTGTCGCGTAGTTGATAATCTCTTCAAGGTCGATTTCGTCGCGAGTCACGTTACGGCGATAGGCTGGCTGACCTTTGGCATCGACCCCGTCACGCAGCCATTCGTTCGGTTCGTCGATGTAGTTCAGTCCCAGATCGTTATCGATCGTTTTTGGAGCCAGCACACACGGAAAAAAATCCGATAGCGGCTGCATTCCACTGATTGTCCCGTCGCCGCCGATGCAAATCAGACCGTGCAACCCCAAGCGATTCAAACGTTCGGCGACCGCCTTCAATTCATTGGGCTTACTCGGATCGATGTAGGTTCGCGACGCCCCGATAATCGAACCGCCAAGACACGGATCGAGCTCCGGGATCGTTTGAAACAGTGGATTGAGCGGCACATATGGGACCGCCGGATTCAGCAACCCGTCGAAGCCTTTGATCAGTCCGTAGACCTCGACCTCGCACTGATTCGCCCGCTCGACCGCTCCAAACATCGTGGCGTTCAATGCCGGCGTATCGCCCCCCGCCGTGAGAATGCCGACTCTCGCGATGTTTCGTTTCATAATCGCCTCGGTCAAATACGCAGCACAGGCGGCTCGCCTGTGAAATTCGGTGAAACTCCACAGGCGATCCGCCTACATTCCGAGCGGCAGGAATTTTACGCAGACGGGTGAGCCGACTTCGATGCTAGAGCCGGTCGCTTCGAGTTGGCCGGTCGCTTGGTTGATACGGAAGACGATCACGCTGTTGCCGTCTTGATTGGCGACAAGCAAAAATTTACCGGTCGGGTCGATGCCGAAGTTGCGCGGAGTTTTGATCCCTTGGCCTTGATGTCCGACGGCGGTCAGTTTGCCGGTCGATTGATCGATCGAAAAGATCGCGATGCTATGATGGCCGCGGTTAGAGCCGTACAAGAATTTTCCGCTCGGATGCACTTGTACTTCAGCGGTTGACATCCCTTTGCGGTCGGTGACGCCGTCGGGCAGAGTCGTGATTGTTTGCTGCGGTGTGAGAATGCCTTTTTCGGCGTCGTAGTTGAAGGCGGTTACGGTCAGCAGGATTTCGTTGATGACATAGGCGAACCTGCCGGTTGGATGAAACGCGAAGTGACGCGGGCCAGAGCCTGGTTCAACGCTGGCGGCTGGCGGATCGTTCGGCGTGATAGTTCCGGCGGCTGTGTCGAGCCGATAGACGAAGACTTTGTCCAATCCAAGATCGGCAACGAACGCGAAGCGATTCTTCGGATCGACATTAATCGAATGTGCGTGCGGAGTTGTTTGCCGACCGGCGTTGACACTCGAACCGATGTGCTGCACGAAGTTGGTCGACTCCGCGAGCGAGCCGTCCGGTTTGATCGACAAAGCGGCCACGCTGCCGCCGCCGTAATTGGCCACGAGCGCCGTCTGGCCGGTCTTATCGACCGAGATGTGACACGGTCCGGCTCCGACCGACGACTGTTGGTTGATCAGTTTAAGGTTGCCAGTTGCCGGGTCGATCGCGAAGGCACTGACCGCGCCCCCCTTTTTGCCGTTGACGTCGTTCAATTCGCCGACCGCATACACAAACTTTTGGTTCGGCGCGATCGCCAAGAACGACGGGTTCGTCGCTTCCGCCGCCAGCGCGGGAACCGACAACTTACCTGTCGCCAGATCAAGCTCGGTTCGGTAAATCCCTTGGCTCAACTTACCGGTGTAGGTGCCGAAATAGACTCGCTGCTTACCAGATGGTGAGTCTGCGGAAAATAAATTTGCAGCTAGTAACAACGGCAGGCTCAGTAGGCTAATCGAGAACAGGGTGCGAATCATGGCTGCTCCTCTACGTATCTCAGTTGCTCCCGCAACTGAGATACCGAATGCAATGTGACGCCAACGAAACGCGATATTGAGGATTCTGTAGCTCTCGGAAATGTAAGTCGCGGGAGCGACTTGCCTACGTAGTTGCACCATCAGCGTGTTTACGATTCTTCAGCTGGCTTCGCTCCGAGTGTGAACAGCGGGCCAGACCCCGCTTCACCCATGCCACCTTTTAGTGGTTCGCGAGGAACGGCCGGGCCGGAATCCTCGACCTTGATTTCACCGGTCAGCTTGCGGCTGAGTCCGATCTTTCGTTCTTCGTTATCGACTCGCAAGACGCGGACTTCCAGCTCGTCGCCGACTTTGACCAGATCGTCTGGGTTGTCGGTTTTTTGCTCGCCGAGTTCGGAGATGTGCAGCAAGCCTTCCAACTCAGGAGCCAATTCCACAAAGACGCCGAAATTGGTGATCTTCGTGACCTTGCCTTTGACCACTTCGCCTGGCTGGAATTTTCCGGGGATATCGGTCGCCCACGGATCGTTAGCGAGTTGCTTCAGGCCGAGCGCGATCCGTTTCCGCTCTTGATCGACGGTCAGAACTTGGCAGTCGATCTCTTGGCCTTTCTTAAGCATTTCGCTGGCATGCGAAATTTTCCGAGTCCAGCTCATGTCGCTGACGTGCAGCAGCGCATCGACTCCTTCTTCCAATTCGATGAACGCTCCGTAGTTGGTGAGGTTGCGAACCACCCCTTTGACGTTGGCTCCCGGTGGGTATTTGGCGACGACGTCGTCCCAAGGATTGGGCAACGTCTGCTTCATCCCCAGCGAGATTTCCTGTTTTTCCTTGTTGATGCCGAGAACCATCACGTCGACCTGCTCGCCAATTTGCACGATTTCGGTCGGGTGATTGATTCGCTTGGTCCAGGACATCTCGCTGATATGAACCAGCCCTTCTATGCCATCTTCCAGCTTCACGAACGCGCCATAGCTCATGACATTGACGACTTCGCCGGTGATTTTCGTACCGACTGGGTACTTGTCGCCAACCGCATCCCACGGGCTGGGGAACCGCTGTTTCAAGCCGAGCGCGATCTTCTCTTTGTCGCGATCGACATTGAGGATCATGACCTCGATTTCCTGGTCGATCTTCACCATTTCGGACGGGTGTCCGATACGGCCCCAGCTCATGTCCGTGATGTGTAGCAAACCGTCGATTCCGCCCAAATCAACAAACGCGCCGAAGTCGGCGATGTTCTTGACGATCCCTTTGCGAACTTCCTTTTCCTTGAGTTCGGCCAGCAGTTTTTGCTTCAGCTCAGTGCGGCGATCCTCAATCAGCTTGCGCCGTGACACCACGATGTTGCGTCGAGCCTCGTCGATCTTGAGGATCACGCATTCGATGTCTTTGCCGATGTACATGCCAATGTCTTGAGGTCGGCGAATATCGACCTGACTGGCGGGCAAGAAGACATTCACGCCGATGTTGACCAGCAACCCGCCTTTGATTTTGCGGAGCACCGCCCCTTTGACCACATCCCCTTCGTTGTGATTCTTGATGACCCGTTCCCATTCGCGAACGCGGTCGGCCTTCCGCTTCGAGAGCATGATCAGGCCAAAATCATCCTCGACCTCTTCCAGCAAGACGGAGACTTTTTCCCCTGGCTGCGGCGGCGGTTCGTCCCGATCCCATTCGTCCAGCGCCACCAACCCTTCGCTCTTGTAGCCGATATCAACGAGTACCTCGTCTCCCTCTATACGAATCACGATCCCTTCGATGATTTGATTGACGTCAAACGCCTGACCGACCGCGCCGTAAATGTTGTCTAGGTCATCGGGAGCATGAATCGTTGAGTAGTCGATGCTCGATAGATCAAAAGCGAGATCGAGCTCTTCGTCATCGACGTTGAATTCACGAACGAGAAAGCGGTCCACCATAGTTGCCAGTAGTCCTAAGCTCCGCACGACAAACGCCAAAACCAAACGCGTTTCCGAACGGCCGCTTCAAAAAAGTACTCGCCCGGCCAGCCGATCACGCTTTGTGACCGAAACCCCAGCCCGCGAAGGGGGCGAACTATAGCGGACTCCGTGCAAACGCAGCCAGCGACTTAACCTGGATTATTCACGGCCCGTCAACCAGCAGTCGTCTGTCGGTTTTGGGCCAACAAGCTCGCCATGATGGGGCAGAAACAATGCTCCGATGCCGCGCATTCCGCCTCGCATGGCTCGATTTCGCGTGGACTCCATGGCGTGCCAACTCAGAGAACCTTGCTCTGATGGTGCGTGGCGTTGGCTTACACCTGCCACATGATCTGTTCGAAATCCGGCGGAGGAACGGTTAGTTCCAGCGTCGCTTCGCGTGGGCCGCGGTCAATACTTTGGCCGTTCGCAAATACCTCGACGAAGAATTGTAGCAAGTCCCCCGGCTGAACTTTGATGGCCTGGAGGTCGGCGGCGATTTCGAGAACTTGTTCGATTGCCGCTTCGCCCACTGTGTGCGAACTCCGGGCGTCTCCGTTGTGCCGCCGCTTGACATCTGGTCGCGCGGACAGCAGTCCGGTGACGACCAATTCCACATCGGCCGGTTGTACGAAACGAATGCGGACTTCGTCGATATCCGCTGCCGCAAAGTCATCAGCCGCGCGTTTGGCCGTGTCGAGGCGAAGCAGAAACCGCGATTGATCAAAGCCCAAATGGATGCGGCGGATCACGCCGTCAGTCACTTGAGCCATCGTCCCTCGCTCGCTGCCGACGATGTACTCCCCCGCGCTGATCCACTCAAAGTAACTCGAACGGCCATCGACCTTCACTGGCAAGAAGCCGGTCGGCAAAGTATGCAACCGGCGATGCCCGTTTCGCTTGATCGGCTGGTTCAGCACGGCGGGATAAGGCTCACCCAGCAGCGTGTAAATGTTTTGCAAATGCGTGCGGAACAGTCGGTCGAACAGTTTGTCTTGAGCTGATCCGAACTCCGGCCCGTACCACCAAAACCAGTCACTCCCCTCGGCAATGAACAGCTCTTCCCACGCTTGAGCCATTGTAGACGCCGCCCTGTTCGCCTGGGTTTCGGCGTTCGCTTGTTTCAGCCGCTGTCGCGCATCGTGCAGCAAGTCCCAGGCAGTGCGGTCTTCGTGATGACCGATCCAGATCGCGAAGTTGTGGGAGATCCAACTGCCGGCAAACAGTCGGTCGATGCGATCGGTCGCCGGATGCTCTTGGAGGTAATCGCCGATCCGTACCGGCTGAATGCTGCCGCGCCGTGCCGCTTCGTGATACAGCGTCCGCAGAAACGTCACGCCGCCATCGTGGTAATACTCCCAGCAGTTCTCGCCGTCGAGAATGATTGGGACCAGCGCCGGGCGGCCAGCGTTCGCTTGTTCGGTCGCACGACCGATGGCTTCAACACGGCCCAGCAAATCCATCGCGGCCACGACGTAATCTGCTCGCTGATAATGAAAGCCAATCAAATCAGACATGGCATGATCGCGGAAAACCATCTGCAGTTGCTTGTCGCCGTCGGCCGCCAGCCACGGACGATATAAAAGCTCCGGATGGCGCAAGTGCCCGTTCGGCTCGCGACCGACTCGGCCGCCAGTCGAGGCCATCAAGATTTCCTCGTCGGTCGCAATCCACTCTATGCCGACATCTGCGATCGCCCCGATGATCTCTTGAGCCACACTCCCTTCCGACGGCCACATCCCGCGCGGCTTGGTCCCAAAGAGCTGCTCGTGAAACGCGACCGCTCGTTGCAAATGGATGACCGCGTCGTCGCGATAACTGTCGAGCTGCTTCGGCAACTCACATCCCGGCATCGCCTGCCGAGCCAACTTTTTGTCCCACAGCAGCGGCAAGATCGGGTGATAAAACGGAGTCGTCGTCAGCTCGAGCTGGCCCCCCTCGGCCAGTTGCCGATGCAATGGAATGATCTGCCGCAAAATCTCCAATTGCTTATCGAGCAACCACGCTTTATCTGCTTCGCTGTACGATTCGCCCTTGTGCAGAAACGCCCGCAAGTCCGAATCGATCTCGAACAAGATCGGGTGCATCCAGGCGAGATTGCTCCAAACTTGCAGATCTCGAAAGTCACGCGTCGAGAACCGCGACAGGGCCGCTTCCGCCGAATCGGTGCCGACGCGGCGCTTCAAAAACAGTTCGTGGTATCGCGGCGACGGGCGGATCATGCTGTCGCCGTTCGCCATAAAGAAGTAGTCGAGCAGATACAGTGCTTCGGCCCGCGACAGCCCATCAGCCGGCAACCGCGAAACATCCAAATGCCGATCGCTTCCGCCACCGTCCGTATACTTCAGCAATTGCACGAGCAAGCTCGGAACTAAATTAATCGAGCAACGAAACTCCGGCACCTCCTGAATGTGCCGAGCCATCCCCCAATAATCCTTGGTCCCATGCAGCCGCACCCAGGGGAATTCGTTCTCTCCCGTGAGGTCATTCGGGTAATACGGCTGATGCTGATGCCAAAACAATGCCAGCGAAACCGGCTGCATGAAAACTCCGTCTTTCGATTTCCGACAATCGTGGAATAAATGGCGTTCAGACATTTCAAATGCAAATGAACTGAACAAAGTAGAAGGCAAGGAAAAAATCGCTGGGACGTTTTCATTGAGTGTCTTTGGAGAAGGCCCTTGGGGAATGGAGTCCCAGCGAAGCATGTGCAGATTACGTTTGAAGAGCGTGTTCGGATAGAGAAGGGCGTGTTCGGAGAGAGCAGTTGCGCGGCGAGAAATGTTCATCGGTGGAGATTGCGAAGGAGTTGCCGCGGCACCCCGGCTCGATTGGCCGCAAGCTTTCGCGAAATCAAGTCGGCGGTGCGTATTCTCCCCAGATGGTTTAGACACTGTCCGGGGGGCGGCGGAATGGCCTGACCAAAAAAGGAGGTCGTCGCAGCGTCTGTCTACAGGACTTTTCCGTAAGGTCTTGAACCGTTGTTCTTGAAATTCCTTGGAAAGCAACCTTTGATGCGGTATCTCTGAACCAGAACCTAGATGCGACGGCCTATTCCAACTTGCGATCGATTGCCGACCGTAATGTTGTCAACTTGGAATAGCAGCATTGATTTGAATTGCGCGCCGTTGTGTTCGTCACGACAAGCCCACTGAACTCAAGGGGGCTTTGTCAGCCACGAATGTTTCGCGGCGGCTGTCATTGCCGAACTCAACGGTCACAGTGACTCGTTTCATCATCTGGCCGAGTTCAACGACCGTGCCCAAACCGTAGCGCGGATGCCGGACTTGTTGGCCGATTTGGTATCGAGTCGATGCGTCAGCCTCTGCCGTTTGGGATTGCAGGAGCGCGGCTGCGGTTGTGACACGGCCGAAGAGCACTCGTGGTTTGGCGTCGTGCTCCGAATTCCGACTCACCCGAACTTTTAGCGAGGGTGAACGCTCCACAAAACTTGGCGTCGAAGATTTTGGGAAGCACACGTCCTCGCTCGCGCTTTGGGTTACTGGTGAGGCAGCGTCCTCATCGTCTGTGTTCGCGCCGAAATCGAAGTCCAGGAAATCATCGCTCGGCGATTCTTGGCTGTCTTCGTCAACGGGGACTCGCTTGCCGAACAGCTTCACATTGAGCGGGTTTTGCGAGGTGTAGTCGATCGCGTCGCAATCGAACTCCGACTGAAACTGGCTGGGCAACGTGCGGAGCGGTCGGCCGAAGCTGTAACGCTCGACGCACTGCGTCAGATGCAGTTGTTTCATCGCTCGTGTGATGCCGACGAACAGCAACCGGCGTTCTTCTTCGAGGGCGAACAACGCGCGACGAAAATCGTCGCGGTCGCTTAATGCACGTTCGTGCGGGATCAAGTTTTGTTCAAAGCCGACGATGTACACAACCGGGAATTCGAGTCCTTTCGCCGCATGCATCGTCATCAGCGTAACCGATCCCGATTCGGCATCGACCGCGTCGGTGTCACTGACGAGCGCAGTCGTTTCGAGGAACGCTTGCAGTGATCGGTCGTTGCCAGCTTCTTCATCAAACTGCGAGGCAGACAAAATCAACTCGGTCACGTTGCCGAGCCGCTGTTGTTCTTGCTCGTCGTCGCTGGAACGCCATTCTTCGCCGTAGCCGGTTTCGGCCAGGATTGATCTCAGCAACTCGGCGACCGGGCCGACCGCTTTGTCTCGCAAACCATGCATCAACTCAGAAAACGCGAGTAACGCTTTCACCGGGCCGGCCGAGAGGTCGGGGACTTGTCGTGCGTGATCGGCCGCTTCGAGCAATGTCAGCTCTTGCCGATCGGCAAACCTGATCAATTTGTCGAGCGTGCACTTACCGATGCCGCGCGTCGGCTTGTTGATGATTCGCAGCGTCGCCTCGCGATCGGCTGGGTTCTCGATGGCTCGCAGATACGCCAGTAAATCCTTGACCTCGGCCCGCTGGAAAAACGCCAACCCGGCCGCCACTTGATACGGAATCCGATTGCGGCTCAAGGCCAATTCGATTTCGCGGCTCAGCCAGTTCACGCGGTAAAAGATCGCGATATCGCTCGGCTGCCAAATGCCGTTGTCGATCGCGGCTCGAATCTGAGCCGCCAGTTCGGTCCCTTCTTGCTGACCGTTCCAAAACCGATGCAGACGGATCGGATCGCCAACCTCGTTCTCGGTTCGCAGCCGCTTCTGCTTGCGGTGCTGATTGTGTTCAATCAGCGAATCGGCCGCTCTCAGGATTGACTTCGTGCTCCGAAAGTTGTCCTCCAACTTGACGACTTTCGTGGAAGGAAAATCCGTCTCGAACTTCAAGATGTTGTCGATCCGCGCGCCTCGCCAACCGTAAATCGACTGATCGGGATCGCCCGTTGCGCACAGGTTCGGAACGTCATGCGACAACGATCGGATCAGCTCGTACTGCGCGAGGTTCGTGTCTTGATACTCGTCAACCAGGATGAACCGGTATTGCCCATCGAGTTCTCTTCGTACGAGCGGGTTGTCGCGCATCAAGGAGACCATGTGCAGCAGCAAGTCATCGAAATCGACCGCGTTCGACGTCAGCAGCAACTTCTGGTAGTCGGGCAGCACGCGTGACACAACGACCGTTTGAAAGTCGAGCGTTGACTCATGCCGCGCAGTCTCAAGAGCATCCAGCGTCACGAGGTCATTCTTCATCCGGCTGATCACGCCGCCGATCCGAGCTGGTGCGTACTGCGACTTATCGAGGTTGAGCTTGTCGAGCACTTGCTTGATGACCGCTCGCTGGTCGTCGGTATCGAAGATTGAAAAGTTCGGCTTCAGCCCGACAAGTTCCGAATTTTCACGCAGCAGCCGTGCACAAAAACGGTGAAAGGTGCTGACCCAAACCTTCGCGCCTGGCACAAGCTGCGCGACTCGATGCCCCATTTCTCCAGCCGCTTTATTGGTGAACGTCAGGCCGAGAATATGTCGAGGTGAAACCCCGCGTTCGATCAGCCGTGCGATTCGCTGCGTGATGACCCGCGTCTTCCCCGACCCTGGTCCCGCCAGCACCAGCAACGGTCCCTCAAAATGCTCAACAGCCGCCCGCTGCGATTCAGTCAATCGGCTTTGCACGGAATACTCCCTTCGCGTCACTCACTCCCAACTCACGCGAGCAAACTATAGAAGTTGCGGTAACAACTGGCGAGCGGCCCCATTCGTTGGGGTAGTTTCGTTTGTGGGTGCTCAATGTCCCAAAGAATTGAGGAAGAAAACGAATGGGAGAAGCCAGGAATACAAGCTTGGGGAGCATTGCATGACGAAACGTTGGGGCGCGATCCGAAGTTTGATTGGGATGAGTTGTTTTGTGCTTTGTGGCTTGAGTTGCTTTGCTGACGAGATCTCGACCGTTGTCGGAACCGGCGAGAAGAAGTATTCCGGTGACGGTGGTCAGGCTCGCGAGGCCGGAGCCGGAGAACCCTACGGTCTGACGATTGGGCCGGACGGGGCACTGTACTTTTGCGATATCGCGTTTCATGTGATTCGTCGAATTGATCGCGACGGCCGCATTTCGACCGTGGCTGGATCGGGCACAAAGGGCTACGCCGGTGACGGCGAGGCGGCGACGAAGGCGCTGCTCAATGAGCCGTATGAAATCAAGTTTGACAAAGATGGCACGATGTATTTCGTGGAGATGCAGAATCATCTAGTCCGCAAGGTGACTCGCGACGGCGTGATCTCGACCGTGGCTGGAACCGGAAAAATGGGGTACAGCGGCGATGACGGCTCGGCTCGCGAGGCGACGTTCAATAGACCGCACTCGATCGCGCTTGATGGCAAAGGGTCGCTATTGATTTGCGACATCGGCAACAATCGTGTGCGGCGAGTCGATCTGAAGAGCGGCCTCGTGACGACATTCACCGGGACCGGCGAAAAGGCAGTCCCGCGTGACGGCAGTTCATTTCTGAAGGCCGCAGTCTCTGGTCCGCGAGCGATTGATTTCGCACTGAGCGGCGACGCGATCCTCGCGCTGCGTGAAGGGAATTCGGTCTATCGGCTTGACCTAGCTAAGCAGCAGTTCGTGCATCTGGCCGGAACCGGCAAACAGGGCTACACCGGCGACGGCGGTTCGGCGAAGTTGGCCGCGTTGTCGGGACCGAAGGGAGTCGCGATCAATTCGCACGGCGACATCATTCTCGCTGACACCGAAAGCCACACGATTCGCGTCATCCGCACTGCGACCGGCGTCATCGAAACCGTTGCCGGCACCGGCAAGAAGCACGACGGCCCCGACGGCGATCCGTTGCGCTGCGGTTTGGCTCGGCCGCATGGAGTTTGCGTTGATGCCGACGATAACTTGTACATCGGCGACAGTGAAAACTACCGGGTTCGAAAGCTCATCAAACCGTAGTCGAATGGCTGGCAACAAAAAGCGCAAAAAAAACAGGAAGATTTGGGACATGAAAATCCGGCGGTTGCCATTTTCCTGTCCCAAATCTTCCTGTCGTTAAGAAGTTCTGCGAGACTACCCGAACGGGAGCGGATCGGGTGCGAGGGCGAACGGGAAGACACGCATCGGTTTGCCGGCGGCGTGGCGTTCTTTGTAGGCCAGTTGCGCGGCGCGGTCGGCGGCGAATTGCAGGTCGGTGAGATCCAGTCCGCAGTATCGCTCGTCGTCAATCTCGGCGGCGACATCGGCAAAAACTTCACCGGCTGAAGCGGCATGTCGGCGGACGCCGTGAATGCTGTGCTCGCGCACCTTCACGCCAGCGGCGGCCATCTTCACCAAGCCCTTCAGGAATTTTCCGACCAGCGTGTCGATCCCCGATGCTTTGAGCAACCGGTCCCACTCTTCATGAGCTTCCCAGTAATAGCCGTGATTGAAGTAGTCGATCGCCAACAAGAAGCTGCGATTTTCCTGCCAAGCCTCGGCCGCCAGCGGCTTGACCGTTCGGTTCTTGCGGCCGTGACTGTGTCCTTGCGGATGCCGCACGGGATGCGGCGTCGATGAGCCGGGGATGTACGTGTAGTTCGGCAGGTTGCCAGGCAGAAGCTTGGTCACTTCCATTTCTTGTTCAGCAGCAGAGGCAGGGGCAGTTGCAGTGGCCATCCGTATTCTCCAATTCTTTCGTCGTGTTAGCCGCGAGAGATCCGGTCAAGGTTCGATGCCTTCAGGCGACGACTATGGCCGAGCCTCTCACGGAGGGTCAAACAAATAATTCGCGATATCGCAGTTTTGGGGATTCTGAGGAATTCACTGGGTGTACAAATTCTGACCACCACAGCGGTCGGACAGGTCGACCCGGTTGGATCGATTCTTGGGGCGAGCGTTCCCTCGAACGAATACTGTCCGAGCGAACGGGCGAGAGAATATCGGGGAAAATCTGGCTGAAAAGACCACTCTGCCAGTTCTGTCGAGAAAAACAAAAGATTCGCTCTCCAGTCGATTTCTACGGCACAGCTTGCCGCCGCACTTCCCGCTTGATTCGGGCGACAACCCCGCGAAAACCCTGCTGACGCTGCATCCCCAAAGCCTTTTGCAGCCCCAAGTGCGCGATCAAATCTTCTGGTAGGCCAGCCACTTGCGCGGAATTAGCATCGTTTAGACATTGCACGACCGCCGCGACCAGCCCACGCACTGTTGGTGATCGTTTCGGGACGTCCGCTTCGATTCGAACTCGATCCCTGTCCACCTCGATCCACAGATAAACCGGGGTCTGGCATTCTTGAACCCGGCAACTCTCTGCGGCCGGCCCCGCCGTACGGCCCGGAGAAAGAGGCGGCAATTCGTCCGAATACTCGACCAGCCATTCGAGCTTTTCGGCATCGTCCAGATCGTTCAGCTCTTCGACCAATTCGGCAAGGGTCATCGGGTTGATCCTGAGGGGCTTCACTAAGCCGAAGCGAAAGGCGCGAGCGAGGGCACTTCACGAGACGTTGATTTCAAATTTGTGGAGCGCTCGCCCTCGCTTGCGATTCGGGTTAGCGTGAGGCGGGGCCGGGGAAAACGAAGCTCATGTGCAACTCGGCGTGTCGGAGTTGCAACTGCATGACTTCTTCCGAAGCCATCTTGCCGAGGAACGGATGCGGTGCGGTCGGCGTTTCGTGAGACAGCCGATCGACTGCGAGCTTCAATTGACGTAAACCCTCTTCGGCCGAAACCGACTCATCCGGGAGCAGCGAGGTTGCGGTCGCAGGCAGTTTGAATCCAGCTCGCATCGGTTTGATCAGCAACGAATTCTTAATGAACGGCGCAATGAACCAGCGAGCAAACCACGGTGCTTTGAAATCAAAGCCATCGATCGCGCAGGTCATGCCGCGTGCCAGATGCTGGCAGATTTGACCGAATGACCAATTCCCGATCGTGTGATGACTCGGCAGTAGTCGTTCGGCATCGTGAACGATATCGGTCAAAGTTCGGAATCGAACTTCTCGCCGTTGAGGTTTTGTGGCTGCGGACATTAATGAAAACTCCATCAAGAAAATTGAATGAAGACATTGTGAAGCGTTCCGCGCAAAGCCTCAAGCACGGAACTCAGTTTTCGCTCGTTTGGAGTCGGCGCGGCCGAGGACTATAGTTCGTCAATGTTTGACCGCGACGCCATCGGCGTGCGCGCGACTGGGAATAATGAGCGTTGCAGTCGATTCGCACGCATGCCGATGGCGTCGCGGTTAAACATCGGAACCAGCACAACCACCCACAGGAAAGACGACTCATGGCGAAGTATCCCGGCTTATCGGCGGACGTTTTGAAACAGTTGGCTCAGTTCGACACCCCGACAATTGCGAATGCCGTCGAGTTGTGGAATCGGTATCCGCGCAATCTGGGTTACATGAACGGCAGCATCGCCGTGTGTTATCCGAAGCTGCCACCGATGGTTGGGTTCGCGTTGACGACCGGCTTTCGGAGCATGTCGCCGCCGCGCGGGGGCGATGCGTATTCTGGAATCAGCCAGCAACTCGAAGCGTTCGCCGAGTTCGGTGGCCCGCCAGTGCTCGTCTTTCAAGACCTCGACATCCCGTGTGCTTCGGCCACGTTTGGCGAGGTCATGTGTACGACCTACAAAGCCTTTGGAGCCGCTGGCTTGATCACATCCGGTGCTGGCCGCGATCTCGATCAAGTTGAAGCGTTGAACTTTCCGTGCTTCACCAATGGAGCGATTTCGGCTCACGGCTACTGTCATATGCTGTCGCTGAACTTGCCCGTGACGGTCGGCGGGATGACGGTTTATCCCGGCATGTTGTTGCACGGGGACCGCAACGGTCTCTGCTCAATCCCAATCGAGATCGCTGCTGAAGTTCCTGGTGTCTGCAAAGAAGTCGCCGTGGCCGAGGCGATCATTCTGGATTACCTCAAGGGCTCAAACCTCAATCCCAAAGATTTCACCGCCGCTCGCAACGAATGCGGCGCGATGATCAAAGCGGTCGAGAAACGACTCAGCGGGAAGTAGAACTACGCCAGCTCGCGAACATCGGACAACAGAGCATTGACGTCGGATTCGGTGGTGTCCCAAGTACACATGAAGCGGGCACCACCGCTGCCGATAAACATGTAAAAGCGCCAGCCTCGCGAACGCAGTCCGTCGGCAACATGTGACGGCAGGCGAACAAAGACCGCGTTGGCTTCGCGTGGTGTCAGCAGGCCGATGCCGGGGATCGTCTTCAAACCGGCGGCAAGTTGCTCGGCCATGCGATTGGCATGTTCCGCATTTCGCAGCCAAGCTCCACTTTCCAACGTACCGACCCACGGAGCCGCAAGAAAACGCATCTTCGAAGCGAGTTGGCCGGATTGCTTGCAGCGATACGCGAATTCGTGCGCGAGTTCTGGTTTGAAAAAGATGATGGCTTCGCCGACCGCCATACCGTTCTTCGTGCCGCCGAAGCACAACACATCGACCCCGACTTTCCATGTCAGTTCTTTCGGCGTGACTTTCAGCGATGCGACCGCATTGGCAAACCGAGCGCCGTCCATGTGGATTCTCAAGTCATGCCGATGTGCAGTGTCGAAGAGTGCTTGCAGTTGATCGACCGTGTAGACCGTGCCAAGTTCGGTGGCTTGTGTCAGGCTCAGGACTCGCGGCTTCGGATAATGAATGTCGCTGCGGCGCTGCACCATGTGCGTGACCGATTCCGGCCGCACGCGACCCTCTTCGCCGGGAACAAGCAAGATTTTCGAGCCATTGGAAAAAAACTCTGGGCTGCCGCACTCGTCAGTTTCGACGTGAGCCAGTTCGTGACAAAGGATACTGTGATACGAATGACACAACGCCGAAAGGGCGAGCGCGTTGGCGGCCGTCCCATTGAACACGAAAAAGACTTCGCACTTCGTCTCGAACAAGTCGCGAAGCAAGTTCGCGGCCTTGGCGGTCCATTCGGCGGCCAAGTGTCAGTAATCGGAGGTCAGTCCCGGCGGGGGCGAACATGGGACTGTCAGTAATCCAAGGTCAGCCAAGTGTTCGCCCCTACGGGAGAGTGCCAGTTATCGAAGGTCACTCGCGAAAGCGTTTGATGGGCGGTT
>JANMIF010000032.1:0-10900 GCA_031375695.1 Planctomyces sp. | reverse complement strand
ACGCTGTGGCAGAGCGACAACGACGACGACGGCAACAAGGGAGTGCGGATCAACTTCGTGATGGAGTTCGGCAACTACGGCTACAAGGACGAGCTGACTCGCGCCGGCTGGCAGTCGCCGCGGACGAACATGGAAACGGAGATTCCGCTGCGACACTGGCATCTGAACGATCCGGGTGTCGTTCCCAATTTGTTGCAAACGGGAGCCGGCTCACCGACGGGCATCATCGTTTACGAAGGGGACTTGCTGGGCGAAAACTTTCGGAATCAGGTGATCCACTGCGACGCCGGGCCGAACGTGGTGCGAGCCTACCCGGTGAAGAAGTCGGGAGCGGGCTACACCGCCGAGACGGTCAACGTTCTGAGCGGTGCTCGCGACAACTGGTTCCGCCCGTCGGATGTGAGCGTGGCTCCGGACGGTTCGCTGATCGTGGCCGACTGGTACGACCCCGGCGTGGGGGGCCACCGCATGGGCGACGCCGACAAAGGCCGCCTCTTCCGAGTCGCTCCGCCGAAGACGCCGTACAAATTCCCGAAGGTCGATGTCAGCACCGTCGAGGGCGCGATCGCCGCGCTGAAGAGTCCCAACGAAGCCACGAGGTATCTCGCTTGGACCGCGCTGCACGAGATGGGCGAGAAGGCCGAGCCGGCGCTCGCTAAGGTATTCGAGAGCGACGCCAATCCACGAGTCCGCGCGCGAGCGCTGGGTGTGCTTGGCAAATTTAAGGACAAGGGTGAGCTTTACGTTCGCAAAGCTGTTCGCGATCCGAATCCCGATATCCGAGTTGCTGCGATTCGCTTGGCTCGCCAGCTCGACACGAATGCGAAACCGCTCGAAGCGAAGGTCGCCGACTACGCGCCAAAAGGACCCGCGGGAGAGAGTGGAACAGTGCGATTGAGGCTGGCGATCATTTATTTGCTGGCGAAAGACCATGATGCTCTGGAGGTCCGACGCGAATGCTTGATCGCGTTGCGCGATCTCAAGACGGGAGTCAAAGATGGGGCACGCGACGTAGAATCGATGATGTGGGCGAAACTCGCGTCAACCCACGACGGCAAGGACCGTTGGTATCTCGAAGCCCTCGGCATCGGCGCGGGCAACAATTGGGATGCGTGCCTCGATGCGTTCTTAGCCCAAGTAGCTAAATTCCAACGTGCAAAGGAATGGGATCGTATCCCGCAGTTGCAGTTTTTTCGGGACATCGTCTGGCGCTCGCGTGGCAAGAAGACTCCTGAATTGCTCGTGCAGATCATTGCCGATCCAGAAACGAAAGCCGCTGACGCACCGCATTATCTCCGCGCGTTCGACTTCCTCCCCGCGAGCCAAGCGAAGGACGACGCACTGGTGCAGCTCGCGTTCGGCAGCAGCGGCGACGAGCAGAAGGTGGCCCTGGTCTCGGCCGAGGCTCTCAACCGTCTGAAGGGCTTTGACGTCTCGAAGAACGCCGCCCAAAAGGCCGCGCTGAACCGCGTCCTCGATTCGCTGAAAGGCCAGCCGCAGTTCCTCACGCTGGTCGAGAAGTTCAACGTCACCGATCGCTACCCCGATTTGCTCGCCCTGGCTCAGACCAAGCCCGATGACCAAATCGGCATCGACGCCATCCGCGTGCTGCTGACCAAACAGGCCCGCGACATGCTCGCCGTCGCACTCGCCTCGGACAAAGACCAAGGCCGAGCCGCACTGGCGACTGCGACCGTGCTCTCCAACTCAGGCGACGGCACCGCCTCACCGTTGCTGCTGCCGGTGGTGAAGAATGACAAAGCGCCCGCCGACATTCGGCGGCAGGCGATCAAGGGAGCCGCTCGCACGAAACCCGGAGCCACCGAAATCCTGAAGCTCGCCGAAGCGAAAGCGTTCGACGAAACCTTCGCGCCGGCCCTAGCCGCGGCGCTCTCCTCGGCACCGCTCGACGCGGCTCAGCAGAAGATCGTCGCGACGCTCTTCCCCGCCCCCGCCGGCAAAGACGCCAAACCGCTCCCGCCGCTGACCGAGCTGGCCAAGCTCAAAGGGAACGCCGGCAACGGAGCGAAACTTTTTTCCGCCGCGACCACGGCCAAGTGCAACAACTGCCACATCGTCAACAATCAAGGCAAAGACGTCGGCCCGAACCTCAGCGAGATCGGCACGAAGCTCAGCCGCCAGGCGATGTGGGAGTCGATCATCTACCCCAGCGCGGGCATCAGCCACAACTACGAAACCTACACTGCCGAATCAAAAGACGGCACGGTCTTCACCGGCCTGCTGATCAGCGAAACTGCAGATGCCGTGACTTTGAGAAACCAGGAAGCGATCACCAAAACGATCGCCAAGAAAGACCTCGAACAACCAGTCGTCAAACAAAAAATCTCGCTGATGCCGGCAGACCTCGCGAAAGTCATCAGCATTGAAGAACTGGCGGACATTGTCGAGTTCATGACAACGCTGAAGAAGAAGTGACCGGTTCCGTCAGGAAGCCGTTTGTGAATTTGGTCGGGCATCCCGAATTGGGGCACCAAATTTACTTAGTTTGAGTCGGACGTGGTGGCCGGTGGTCTTGGATCATCCGACCCACAAGAAGTCGGACTACGAACTGAGCCATTGTTTTACTGCCACATCGACCTTCTGATCGGTTCGCAGTGCGGCGAACGGAATCTGGTGATGGCCACATTCGCGGCGAATGGCGTCGCGGTGCGAAAAGAAGGCGTCACGATACGCCTGCCGCAGCAGACGCGGCTCGACCGACAAGTCCGCCCAGCCATCCAGTCCGCGAAACATCGTCGGGTCATCAAACGGAAAATCCTCTTCCGCCGGATCGACGATCTGCCACACGCGAACATCGTGCTTCCGATGCCTTAGCGATTTGAGTCCGAGCAACAACGAAGCACGATCCACAAACAGGTCGCTCAAAACAAACACGACCCCGCGCCGTGTGAGTCGTTCGGCGATTTCCGACAGCACCGAAGAGCGGCTGGCCGAGGAAGTCTCATTCGCGGGCTTGACCGGTTCGGTTTCAACTAGCACATGCGAAAGCTGCTGCCAGTGAGCCGGCTGACTGTTGGGCCGAACCGATTGCAAAATCGTGTCGGCAAACGTGATCAGCCCGACGGCGTCTTGTTGTTTGATCACCACATAGCTGATCGCCGCCGCAATGTGCTTGGCGAATTCCAACTTGCTCAGCGCCGCCGACTCGGACTGAAACTGCATCGACTCACTCGCGTCCAACAGGATGTGGCAGGCGAAATTCGTTTCCGCCTCGAACTGTTTGACGAACAAGCGATCGCTGCGTCCGAAGACTTTCCAATCGACATATCGCAAGTCGTCGCCCGGCGTGTATTCGCGATGTTCGGCGAACTCGGCCGCGAACCCGTGAAACGAGCTGCGATGCGAGCCAGCCACAAACCCCTCGACCACGCCGCGCGCCGGCAACCGCACGCCGTTCAGCTGGCTAAGCATTCGCGGATCGAAATAAGACAACGGCTGTGACATGCCGACAAATTGTGCTGCCTGTACGTCTCAACCGCTATGGATCACGACCATCTTCTCTTCGGTCATTTCGCGGATTGCAGAGCGCGGCCCTTCTTTTCCAAGACCACTGTCCTTCAGACCGCCGTAGGGCATGAAGTCGGCGCGCCATTGAGTTCCCCAATTGACGTGCAGGTTGCCTGCATCAACCTCGCGAGCAAATCGCAAGGCGCGATCGAGGTCGCGAGTGAAAATACTCGCCGACAGTCCGTAATTCCCGGAGTTGGCCAGAGCCAGCGCTTCATCAAAACTTGTGAACGGTGTCACCGCCACGGCGGGGCCGAAGAGTTCGTCGCAACTGACGCGAGCCGTCGGCGAGACATCGGCCAGGATTGTCGGCGCGTGCATCGTGCCTCGGCGTGTTCCGCCGGTGACCAGCTTCGCGCCGGATGAGGTGGCTTCGCGAATCCAGGACTCGACGCGTGCTGCGTCTTGTTCACGGATCATAGGGCCCATTTTCGTCGATTCATCCAGCGGGTTGCCGGTCGTCAGTGATTCGACTCGCGGCTTGAGAGCGTCGAGAAAGTCGGCGGTGTGCGTGCGGGGTATGAGAATCCGCTGAGCCGAAATGCAGACTTGCCCGGCATTCGCGAAGCCCGATACGGCAACAAGCTGAGCTGCCCGGTCGAGGTCGGCGTCGTCCATCACGATCACCGGGCTGTTGCTGCCGAGTTCCATCGTAATGCGCTTGACACCCGCCATGCGGCAGATCGCCGAACCGACTTCGTAACTGCCGGTGAAGCTGATTTTTCTCACGCGGCGATCGACACAAATCGCGCTGCCAAGTTCTCTTCCTGGCCCGGTGATGCAAGCAATGGCTTGCGGCGGCAGGCCGGCAGCCAGCAACGCCTCAACCAATTTCAGCGCGGTCAACGGCGTGTCACCGGCTGGTTTGATAAGCACTGCATTCCCGGCCGCAAGCGCCGGACCAACTTTGTGGCAAACCAAATTCAGCGGGAAGTTGAACGGCGTAATCGCTGCCACGATGCCGCAGGGAACTCGCAGCGTGAAGCCGAACTTCCCCACGCCACCGGGAGCCGCATCCATCGGCAAAACCTCGCCGGTGATCCGCTTTGCCTCTTCGGCTGAAACTTCCAGCGTCTCGCAACCGCGACTGACTTCCTGCCGGCTCTCGGCCAGGATTTTTCCTTCTTCGAGCGTGATCGTTCGAGCAAACTCTTCCGCTCTTGACTGAATATGTTGCACGGTCGCGCGCAAGATGCGGCAACGTTCGGCGCTCGACATCGCTCGCATGATCCTCGCGCCGTCGGCGAGCACAGCCAGCGCCGCATCAACATCCGCCGCCGAACCACGCGGCACCGTTTCAATCACTTCGCCATCGAACGGATTCGTCACGGTCGTCGTAGCGGGACGATCCTGCCAATCGCCAGCCAAGAACATGCGCATAGTGTTGTTCCAGGGATGAGCGACATAGTCAGCGAATCCGAACCTTGAACGGCATCAACGTCAGTCGACTTTCGCGGGCCAGACGATTGACTTGCAACGCGAATCGCAGGTCGTCGGCCAAATCCGGGGCGAGCGATTTCAAAGCGTTCGCCAAGGCCGAATCGACGGCCGTCGAGGCATCAATGCCGATGTGAGTTTGTTCGTCTGGATTGATCGGGCCGAAGAGGCTCTCAAGCGGGCTGACTGGACGTGGCAAAATCAGGCGTTCGAACTTTTCGTCCGGGCCGATTCCGGCCAGTTGTCGCGCGTGTTCGATCGCATCATCCAGCGTGCCGATCTTGTCAATGAGTCCGAGCTTCAGCGCGGTCTCACCGGAATAGATACGGCCTCGCGCCAGCTTTTCGAGGGCGGCAACTTCCATCTTGCGACCTTTCGCCGCCTTCTCGGTGAACTGCCGATAAATGTCGTGCAGCAGCTTCGTCATCGCCTCACGTTCGGAATCGGTGAAGCCGGACGTCGTGCTGAGAATACCGGAGTTCTTGCCCCGTGAAACGACGCTAGTCGTGATGCCGATCTTGTTGTAAAGGCCCTCGAACGCGATCTTGCCGCCGACCACGCCGATCGAACCGGTGATTGTTCCCGGCTCGGCGAAGATCGTTTCGGCACCCATCGCGATGTAATAGCCGCCGCTGCCGGCCACGTCGCTCATGCTGGCGACGACGGGCTTACCCACTTTTTGCAATGCGCGCCAAATCAAGTCACTGGCCAAAGCACTGCCGCCGGGCGAATCGATTCGCAGCACGATCGCTTTCACGCTGGCATCGGTCGCCGCCTTGTCGATCGCTTTGACGAGCGTGTCGCTTCCCAGCGTGCTGCCGCCGAACATGTCCGTGCTGCTAGGCCCGGGCATGATCATGCCAGTCGCGTGAATTACGGCGATCTTTGTGCCGAACGTCCGCCGTGGTTGCTGATCAACGCCCATCAGCATGTTCATCATCTTCATCATGCCAGCGAACCCGCTGAAGTCGGTATCGATCTTCTTTTTGCCGTATCGCTTGGTCAGCTTGAACGGAGCACCGGGCTGCATCGCTTTCAGGATGTCGCTCAGTTCGTCTTCGTAGGCGATGCGAGTGACAAGGCCGAGTTCTTTCGCCGACGTCGCCGTGTAAGGCCCGTTGTCGATCGCGACTTTGACCTTTTCGGGATCGAGCTTTCGTCCGGTCGCGACCGTTTCAACCATTTGGTCGTAAAAATCGCCGAGCACTTGTTCCAGCTCTTCGCGAAACTCTTTGCTCATTTCGGTTCGCGAATAGGGTTCGGCCGCCGACTTGTATTCACCGACTCGCAGCATCTCCGCTTTCACGCCGACGAAATCGAACAGGTTCTTGTAAAAGCTGACTTCCGACCGCACGCCCAGCAGCATCAGCATTCCCGGCTCCGGCATCACCACTTCGTCGCAGAGCGAGGCCACGAGGTAATCGGCGGAGTCGGCGGAATCTAGATACGCGATGACCTTCTTGCCTTTGGCTTTCACGCGACCGATTGCCTGCCGAAATTCATTCAGCTTGCCCCGTCCGATCTGAGCGCCGTTGATCTTGAGCAGCACCCCTTGCACCGCATCATCCTTAGCCGCTTTGTCCACCCGCGCAATCGCATCAGATAAGCTCTCGCTTCCCTCGCCGAACAGGCCGAGCATCTGCGGGCCTTCGGGATACGCCCCTTTCAGTTCAATGTGTGCCCAATTGTTCGCTGCGGCGGCGGGAGTCTTTTCAGCAGCGTCAGGAGCTGCGGTTGCCAGGCACAGCTGACTGACGGTCAGGATCAAACATCCCAGAACGGATTGAAGACAGCGCATGACGGAACCTCGCAAGATACGGTGACAATCTCTCGACCGACGCGAATTCGGCAACCGGTCGGAATACTTTGGGGGGATTCTAACGAACGGCTTCACAATCCGCCGCAACAGCGCGAGAACTTTTTTCCGCGGCCGCGTGGGCAGCGATCATTGCGTCCGACTCGCCGTTCGGCGCGGACTAAGGTTTCGTCCAAGTCGCCCCCAACTTAGCGCTCGTTGTGCGAATTGCGGATTGCGGATTGGAATTGATCAGCTGGAATGCGCTAATAGCGTTCGGTTCGTTTCAGACAAATGAAACCTAACGCTATTGCGTTCCAGCTGATGGTTACGAATTCCGATCCGAGGGCGAACGCTTCCGCAGGCATAACCGTCAGAGTCTTGTTCCGGTTGTGTGGGTCGTAGCTGGGCTACGAATCTCGCGTGTCGTGCGCGATGTGCCTGATGTTCTAGCGCTGCGACCTTTCCAAAACAAACGCAGTGCAAATGCCGTTTCTTAGACCTGAACGAACTCTGTGATACGACCGTTGCTGAAATTGGATTCGGCACGACGCAGAGGACTCCTTAGGCCGCGATCTTCCAGGAAAAGGAAATACGCCGTGTCACTAACACCTTGGCTTCATTCGTTGCGAACCAATCTACGCCGATCACGGAAGGCGACTTTGCCAGTCTCCGTCGAACGCGTGGAAGACCGTTCGCTGTTGTCGGTTGCGGCACTGTTCGTCAATGGCGAATTGTTTGTTGGCTCGGATGGTGGCGACAGCATCACGATCCGGCAGAACACGAATGCCAAAGTCGAAGTGGTTGCGAACGGAGTGATCTTGGGGACTGCTCCCAATGTCCTGACTAGCGCGGTCACGAAAATCGTCATCAAAGGGGGCGATGAGGCCAACGTGATCGATCTGAACGCGGTCACGATTGGGACTTATCCGAATTTGACGAGCATTCTGATTGACACGGATGACGGGAATGACGTGATCACCGGTTCGCCGACTTATGGCGATAGCGTACTGGCGGGTGATGGCAACGACATCATTCTGGGCCAAGGTGGCAACGACACGCTGGATGGTGGTAACGGGGACGACACGATCACCGGAGCCGATGGCGCGGACAGCCTGATCGGCGGCGACGG
This sequence comes from Planctomyces sp., assembly GCA_031375695.1. Taxonomy (GTDB): domain Bacteria; phylum Planctomycetota; class Planctomycetia; order Planctomycetales; family Planctomycetaceae; genus SXKJ01. The sequence continues at coordinate 3,008 of JANMIF010000032.1, read as the reverse complement.
CAGCGACAGCATCACGGGCGATCTAGGGAACGACACGATCAACGGCGGCGATAATGCGGACGTTCTGAACGGCGGCGACGGCGACGATTCGATTGACGCTGGCTTGAGCAACGACACGGTCAGTGGTGGCATTGGCAATGACACGATCAACGGGAACGAGGGAGTCGATTCGCTTTCGGGCGACGTTGGGAATGACTCGATTCTGGGAGGTGCTGGGAACGACGGGTTGTTTGGCGGCGACGGCAACGACACGCTCAACGGCGAAGCGGGCATCGACTCGCTCAACGGCGAGGCGGGGGACGATTCGCTGATTGGCGGCGGCGGTAACGACAGCCTGTCCGGCGGCGTGGGAAATGACACGGCGAACGGCAATGCCGGCAATGACTCAATCTTTGGCAACGAAGGAAACGATTCGCTGGTTGGCGGGAGCGACAACGACACGCTCGACGGTTTCCTGGGAAACGACACGATCCGTGGGCAAGGGGGGACCGATTCGCTGATTGGTGGCGGCGGGACCGATAGCTTGGATGGCGGCGACGGCAATGACTTGATCGACGCTGGCGATCCGCTTCCCGAACCAACACCGGTGACGATCTCCGTGGCGACAGCTTCCATCGCCGAAGGCAATGCGGGGAACACGACATTGGCGGTCGTCTTGAGTTTGTCTCAAACCAGCTTCCTGCCGGTCTCGGTCGTGGTGAACACGGCCGACGGTTTCGCAACGGCCACTTCCGATTACACCGCGATCGTGAATCAAACCGTGACGTTCGCGCCGGGCACGACAACTCAAACGCTGAACATCACCGTGGCAACGGACGTCGTCAATGAACCGGATGAAACGATTCGGGTGATCCTGAACAATCCAGTCAACGCGAAGCTGCTGAACCAGGAGGCCAGTGCCACGATTCTGGACGACGACAATCCGCCGACGGCGCTTTTTGCCGTCGATGATTTTGGAACCATTTCGCGAGTGAATACTGCGAACGGACAAACGACGAATATCTCTGGAGTGAACCTGTTCAATTCGATCGATGCTTCGGCGGATGCCAACAATGTCATGGTCGTGTTGAATCGTGGCGGGTTCCTTGGCGACCGCCTGGTTCGGGTGAATGCGGTCACCGGACAGACCATTAGCACACTGCTAGTAACGGGATTGCCCGCTACGGCGATCGAAGGAGATATCGCCTTCGATACAGCTGCGAATCAAGTATATGCTGTGTTCTCGGGGACGGGAAATCCGAACCTGTTTCGCATCGACGCCGTGACGGGCGTGGCGACGGATCTGGGCGAGATTCAGGTTGGTAATGCCAATCTGGCCGCCGCTGCGGACGTTATCGAATTCGATTATCTGGCGTTCCGGCCGGGAGCTGCTCCGAACTTGTTCGGCGTCATCGCCGGCAATGTGAGCGGTAACAACAATAACTTCGACGACGCCTTGTTCTCGATCAACACCGCGACCGCCGTCGCCACGCGAGTCGGTGGGTTGGGAGTGAATTTGTTTGAATCCCAAGGGGCGATGGAATTCGATGCGGCGAACAATCGCTTTTTGCTGGCGGATGGTGGCAACGGCCGTCTGCTTGCCGTGAATCCCGCCAACGGAAATGCGACGAATATCGGCTTCGACTTCGATCTGTTCAATACGGTCGGATTGACATTCGCACGCGACCCGGCTCAGCCCCCAATCAACGTGGCCGTTAGTAATCCAACGGTCCTCGAAGGGGATCAAGGGACGACCAATGTCTCGTTCACGGTGTCGTTGTCGCAGTTCAGCGCGACACCCGTGACGGTCACGTATCAACTGGTGAACGGAACGGCGACAGCGGGGAGCGACTTTGTGGTGCCGGTGACAACCACGGTCACTTTCGGAGCGTTTCAAACGACAGCCAACGTGGTGGTGACGGTCAACGGGGACTACAGCGATGAAGGGCTGAGCGAGACCTTCTTCTTGCAAGTCCTGAGTGCGACGGACGGCACAAACGCCGTGGCAATCGGCGACGGGTCGGGAGTGGCCACGATCACCGATGACGACAACACGCCGACCGGCGACACGCTGCTGGGAGGAACGGGCAACGACACGCTCCTCGGTAGTCCAGTGGGAGACTTCATGAACGGGGACGGCGGAGCGGACTTGATGTTCGGCAACGACGGGGCGGACTCGATGCTTGGTGGGTCGTCGAATGACACGATGTTCGGCGGCGTCGGCAACGACACGATGAACGGGCAAAGCGGAGCGGATGTGATCAACAGCGGTGAGGGAGACGACGTCCTGGTTTGGGAAGGGGACGGCTCGGGGAACGACACGCTCGACAATACGTCCGGGTTCGACACCGTGCAGGTGAATCTCGACAACACCGCCGAAACGCTGACGATCGGGCAGACGCCGATTCCGCTGGCGGGGACGTATGGCTTCATGCAGCTCACCGAAGGAACCGCCACAATCACGTTGCAGCCGTCGATGACGAACGTCGAAGTCAATGCGAATGGCGGAAACGACATCATCAACATCGGCGATCTCGAAAAGGTCAATCGCAGTGTGCTGACTGTGCGTGGCGGTGACGGGAATGACACAATCTCAGCTCTGGGGACGAACTCCGGCACGGTTCGAATCCGGCTGGAAGGTGGCAATGGCGACGACACGTTGACCGGCGGCAAAGGAAACGACACGCTCTTGGGTGAAGCAGGAATCGACCGACTGCGAGGTGGCGACGGCAACGACGTGGCGTTTGGCGGGGCGAGCATCGACTCGATCAGCGGGGAGAACGGCAACGACACGCTGTTGGGTGGCGACGGCACCGATACGCTTCTATCGGACGGCTCCGACACGCTGGAAGGGGGAGCTGGCAACGATTCGATGCGAGGGGAATTCGGCAACGACAGCATTTTAGGAGGTGACGGCAACGACACCGCGTTCGGCGGCGACGGCAACGATTCGATGACCGGCGATCTTGGCAACGACAGCCTGTTGGGCGAAACCGGCAACGACACGCTCAATGGCGGCGACGGCAACG
>JANMIF010000569.1:0-9450 GCA_031375695.1 Planctomyces sp. | reverse complement strand
CCGAAGCGTCAGCGAGGGCGGACGTTTCAGAACGCAATGAAATGGAAGTCTCGTGAAGCGTCCGCCCTCGCTGACGCTTCGGGTTATTTTGAACAAAAGGACAAATTCAATGGCTCAGAAATTTGGATTCGGCATTGTCGGTTGCGGAATGATCGCAAACTTTCATGCGCAGGCGATTGAGCACATCAAAGGGGCGAAGATCGTTGCCTGCTTCGATAATTTCGGAAAGGCCGCCGACAATTTCGCAGCGGCAAACAAGTGCCAGAAGTACGACAAGCTGGAAGACATGCTCAAAGACCCGGCGGTCGATATCGTCACGATCTGCACGCCCAGCGGTGCTCACGGCGATCCGGCGGTGAAGGCGTGTAACGCTGGCAAGCATGTCGTGGTCGAGAAGCCCCTGGAGATCACGCTCGCCAAGTGCGATGCGATCATCAACGCGGCGGCGAAGAACAAGGTTCGGATTTGTTCCATCATGCCGTCCCGGTTCAGTCCGGCGAACCTCGCGCTCAAAGAGGCGATTGATTCCGGCCGCTTCGGTCGGCTGACGCTCGGTGACACATATGTGAAATGGTGGCGGACTCAGGCCTATTACGATCAGGGTGGCTGGCGCGGAACGTGGGCGCTCGACGGCGGCGGAGCTTTTATGAATCAGGCGATTCACAACGTGGACCTGCTGTACTGGTTCATGGGCGAAGTGGCGGAGGTCAACGGTGTCACGGGATTGTTGGCTCACGAGCGGATCGAGGTCGAGGACACCGCCGCCGCGTGCGTGAAGTTCAAGAACGGCGCGATCGGAGTGCTCGAAGCGACGACCGCCGCGTTTCCGGGATTGCTAAAGCGGACAGAGATTCACGGCTCCAAAGGTTCGGCGATCGTCGAACAAGACAACATCAAAATGTGGGAGTTCGAGAAGAAGATCGCCAAGGACGCCAAGCTGCTCGAAAAACTGAGCGGCAACGCCGGGACTGGTGGAGCGTCCGATCCGAAAGCGATCAGTTACACCGGCCACATGCTGCAATTGCAAGATTTCTTGAAAGCCATCGCCACCGGCGGTCAACCGCTTGTCGATGGCATCGAAGGCCGCAAGTCAGTCGAAATCATTCTGGCGATTTATCAATCCGCCTGGACCGGCAAGACGGTCAAGCTGCCGCTCGCGAAAGATCCGAAGCGACCGAAAACGTAGTCGGCAGGTTTTCAACCTGCCTGGCAATAGACGGATGATCGTGACAGGATTCGTTCACTCAACGAATTGTCGCGGTGGCGGGCAGGTTGAAAACCTACCCCACGTTCGCTCATCGACGTTTGCGATTCATCGCAGGCGTCGCGTGGGTAGGATGCCGCCACTCAGTGGACGAGCCGAGTCCGAAAGCAGCGACTCTTCCGGTCGAGCGGGGACGATCACGGGCGGAGTTTGGCTCGTTAGTTTGGGGCGAAACATCACGGCCAACAGCAACGGCAGATACCACAGCACGAAGGTTCCCCCTTGTTGCGGATACCACAACTGGGTGGCCACGACGATTGCCGTCGAGTGGCCCAGCAAATGTTCCAGGTTCTTTTCGCGTGGGAAGAATGTCAGTGCGGCGACCATCAGAAAGAACGCGACGATGACTGGAATCCGATAGACCGAATCACGCGAACTCCAGAAACCTTCACCGCTATCCAATGTCAGGCTGTGCCAGTCGATCGAACCGAGAATCTGCTTCGTAAAGGACATTGAGTCCGCTGAAGTCAGTAGCAGACTCGAAGCCAACACGATCGCGACCAATCCCAGCGCCAAAGCAAATCGGCCAGCTCCTTGCTTGCCGTAAAATGCCATCCACAACGGCAGTAAGAACACGGGGAACAACAACGAGCCGCACGCCAGGCCCATCAGCGAACCAGCCACTAGCGGACGGCGATACATCACGAACGCCCACACGATCAATGCGGCGGGCAGCACATGAGTCACTCTTCCGACGTCGATCGCGGTGCAGGGGAGCAACAAGTACATCGTCGCCATCGCCAACCCAGATTGTGCATCGCCGAACAGCCGCTTGCCGAGAAACCACAATCCGACCACCACTGCCAGATGTGCCAGCACTGCGGTCGCGCGCGGCCCCACCTGTTCAATCGCCCAACGCGAGTTTCCGTCGGTCGTCGCGACCGCCCCCACCAGAGCTGCCGGAGTTGCCATCAGCCGTGCGGCCGGGCCGGGCTGAGCTTCTTCAGACACGGTTTGATCGGGAGTTGTGTCTCGGCGGTTGATCATTTCTACTGCCGAACGCGACAGTTGGACCGCCCCGTGCGGCGGCGGTTCGGTGATCACTTTTGTCATCAAGAATGTCAACACCGACGCGGCCAGAAAGGCCATTCCCGCGTAGTTCAAATTCTGTTCCAACAGCGGCCGTCGCTTCCAAAGGCTGTCGGTAAACAGCCGAATCAGCAACAGGCCGGTCACTGCGAACAGCCAAATATAGGCCCAGGTATAGCCATGCTTGACTAACAGCAGCCCCGGCGAAATCACCAGCAGCAAGCCCAAATCCACGTTTCGCAACGACCAGACTCGGCCAAAGCGGTAAAATACCGCCAAGATCAGCAGCAGCGACAGGTAAATCCATGTCGGCTCGTTGACCGCATAACCGCGAAGAATGAAATCCATACTGATTCGCTTTTAGAACTCGGCCAGCCACCGCGTTCCGCCAGCAACTCCTAAAACGAAGGATGCCGCACCAACTCTCCAGACGTCGTGCAGCCCAACCTCCCTCCACAGCCTCTTCGCCACAGCACCGTTCATCGTCTTGATGCGGCACACGATAGTCCGTTGAAACGGATTTTCCAATGTTTTTCTGGATGTCCCACGGTTTTCGGCAGACCTCAGAAACGGCCTCACCAACAGTTTTCCGGACCCGCATTTCGACCACGATCGGCACAATCGCGACTATAAGGGATTGTTGATTTGATCGCCCTGAGACAAACTCAGGGCCGAACAAATTCAACAATCCCGCCAAAATGCAGATGGCCCGCACTCTGGCGAGTGCAAGCTACGGTCGTCCTGCCAACCCCGTTTCCGAATGAAGCGATGGCGTTTGATGTCGGCCGACAGTTCGCAAAGTCCAGCGAAACGCTCTGAGCGGTCTCCCGTGAAAAACATGTGGTGTACTGACAGGAACCAGACGTCGCCCTTCCCGCCGCGATTCAATCGGCAAACTGCGATGACTGCCCCAAGAAAAGATGAGTTGCTTCGCATCCGCCTGCGATTCCGTTCGAGCAGGCTCCCATTCCGAGATCACGCGAACCTCGGCATTGGGACACAAGCTTTGCACGAAAAACAACAAGCGCGATGGCGGCTGATCATCGCACATCAAAACCGCTTCATCAGGCCTCTGACCGGTCCCGATCTGCCGCCGAAGCGCCATCAACTCCCGTTCATCGTTCGCTGGCGGCGGAAGTGACGACAGCCCCCAAGTCACGTCCGAAATCAACGTCACGGCCAAACAAGTCAGCAACGACCGGCGTCGCCATCCGGCCGACCAATCGGATCGGCGGAGCAGCCACGAAACCACTCCGATCACCGTGATGCCGACGACAATCACAATCAGCCAATCGCGGCGGCTCAGCCCAAGATCGCTGATCCATCTCGGCGACAAGAATGTTCCGAAAACACCCAGCCCGGAAACCCACAAGACAACTTCCAATTGGTACCGACGTTGAATTACGCCATCCACTCCGCGAGCCGCCAGCACCAGACTCGACATCAACCAATACAACGGCTGACCCGCCGGAACGCCGAATTCCCCTCGATGACTTGTCCAAGTCAACACGGCCATCACCCCCGATAGACACCACCACACCACCAAAAACAGATCGCCATCCAACGGCTCGTCACGGTCGCGGCGGAACTGAGCCTGAATTGCATCGGCCAATCCCAACAACGTGAATCCCAACAGCGGACCAATCGTTTCCAACGCTTCACGGCAGACTTCACTGAACCTCAATTCGCGAGGCCACGACAGACTTGCAAACGCATTCAGCCCGCCAACCCAGCGATTCGGCCAGTCGTTCCAACGTCCAATCGGTTTCAACAAAGCGACGTCCCAAGCCGTGACTATTAGCGACATCATCGAGATCACCACGAGCAAGCAGGTCAATGATCGCAGCAACCACTCGCCCCAACCCGGTGAACGATTGGCCGATATCACACCCACGACCGGACTTCGCGTTCGCATCAAACATTGTGCGATAAGTAAACATCCCGTGGCTGAAGTCAACGATTCCGAAATCAGACGGCTCAGCCCCCAAGCTACGCCCGCGCCGAGCAGGCTCCACGACAACCAATTCTTCCCCGCCTGATGCCGAATGATTCCGCACGAGGCCAGCAACGCCAGCGCGACCGCCAGAGTTGTCGTCGGCAGATGCCCGCTCATTCCCAAAATCTCAGGATGAATACTCGCCAACAACACGGCGATCAATTCCACGCGAACCCCGGAGGTCTGTCCGACCAAGAATGCCAAGCACAACAACAGCGCCACGCTGCTGAAGTACGACACCAACAACAGCCGACTTTCCGGCGGCAGCAACTCCAACCGCAAGCACAACGCCGTCAATCCGTCCAGCGGCGTAATCCGTGAGGCCGCCAAACCAGCCTCGTCCGTCGCAGCGGTCGGCTGTTCATGCCCGTTGCTGGAAACCAACCGCAACGCTCGCAAACCATCTGCCGAAGCCACATCGCTAGGAGCAAAATGCCGAAACGCCAGCAAGCTCGGAACAAACACCAACAGCATAATCAACGGCTTCAGCCCCGCCACTCGCCGTCCATTCGGAACCAACTCCGTATCCGGCTCACGAGCCAACTCCAACAGTTTCACATCATCGACGGCATTCATGATCTGGTTCGCTTCCAAGCGATGATGTCGTCCAGAATGGCTTCCAGTCCCGTGAGCGGCTTGTAACCGATGGTCTGCTCTAACCGACTGACATCCGGGACGCGACGCTGCACATCTTCGAAGTCATCGCCGTACGCCTTCTGGTACGACAAATATTCGATCTTCACGGCGGGATTCACTTTTGCGATCACCGCTTCCGCCAATTGGCGAATCGACCACGGTTGATCGCTGCCGATGTTGAACACTCTTCCTGCCGCCGCCGGGGCGTCCATCAACTTCCGAATCGCCTCGACCACTTCCCGCACATGAGCGAAGCAACGAACCTGACTCCCGTCGTCATACACCACGACCGGTCCGCCTTTGAGCGCCTGATCCACAAATCGTGGGATCACCATGCCGTAATGCCCAACCTGTCGCGGTCCGACCACATTGAAAAACCGACCCACCACGACCGGCAGACCGTACTTTCGGTGATACGCCAATGCCAAGAATTCATCAATCGCTTTTGAGCATCCATACGCCCAGCGCGGCCGCGACGTCGGGCCCAAATGCAAATCGTCTTCCTCGGTCCAGCGTTCTTTCGGATTCTTCCCAAACACTTCGCTGGTTGAGGCCATAAAAAACGGCTTGCAGCCTCCTTGAACCGCCAATCGCAGAAGCGTCTCGGTCGGATAGATATTCGTCTCAATCGTCCGCACCGGATCGTCCGCCACCAACTTCACGCCGACCGCCGCCGCCAAGTGATAAATTGCATCCACCTCGTGAACCAATTCCGCCAGCAACACCGGATCGGTGATCGACCCGGTCCGAAGTGTCAGCTTCGGATGCGTCCCACAATGCCCCAGATTGTCGCGCTGTCCCGTCGAAAAATCATCCAAAACGGTGACATCATGCCCCGCCGTCAATAAAGCCTCAGTCAAATGACTCCCAATAAACCCAGCTCCCCCAGTCACCAAAACTCGCGACATGCGCGCCCTTTCAATTCAGACGAAAGCAAATTTCAACCCGAACAAGGTAGCCCACCGCCGCCCCATTCGCCAACATGTGACTGATTCTGTGCCTCATCTTTCACCCAACCATTTTTTACTTTTCTTACGTTGCGATCATGCCCCATTTCGCCAATTTGCGACCACTGCTATTCCTCGCCAGCCTGCTGCTATCGCCAGCGATCGGTCGCGCGCAGTCCAACCGCATCGACTTCGCTCGCGACGTTCGTCCGATCCTGTCCAATCATTGTTGGACCTGTCATGGACAGGACGAGCAGACTCGGCAAGCCAAACTCCGCCTCGATTCACGGGAGGCCGCTTTGTCGCGAGGCGAATCAGCCAAATTCGCCGTCATCCCCGGCAAACCGGAGCAGAGCGAAGTCATCACGCGAATTAATGCCACCGGCGACACGATCATGCCGCCGCCGGAAGCCAAGAAGCCATTATCGGCTGCTCAAAAAGAAACGTTGAAACTTTGGATCGAACAAGGGGCTGAATTCTCGCAGCATTGGGCCTTCGTGCCACCGAAGTTCGTAGTTCCGCCTTTAGGCGGCAAGAACGACGTGAATGCGAACACACTGCCTCAGGGCAGAACCACGAACCTCGGCGGAGTGCCGAACAACCCAATCGATGTGTTCGTTCTCGATCGACTCCATCGTGAGGGTCATACCCCGTCACCGCCAGCCAATCACGCGACGTGGCTGCGGCGAGTCATGCTCGATCTGACTGGCCTGCCGCCGTCAGTCAGTGAACTCGAAAACTTCTTGGCTGACGATTCGCCAGCCGCTCACGAAAAGGTTGTTGACCGGCTGCTGGCCTCGCCGCGATTTGCTGAACGGATGGCGATGCACTGGCTCGACGCTGCTCGATATGCTGATACCAACGGATACAACAACGACGAATCCCGCAGCATGTGGCCCTGGCGAGATTGGGTCATCGACGCCTTCGCCAACGGAATGCCATACGACCAATTCCTGACCGAGCAAATCGCGGGCGACTTGTTCCCCGACGCAACGCTCGCCCAAAAAGTCGCCACCGGTTTCAGCCGCAATCATGTGCTGACAACCGAGGGCGGGATCATCGAAGAAGAATATCACGTCGAATACGTCGCCGACCGAGTTCACACAGCGGCTACGGTATTCATGGGCCTGTCGCTGCAATGTGCTCGCTGCCACGACCACAAGTACGACCCGCTCACGCAGCGTGACTACTACCGGTTCGCCGCGCTCTTCAACAACGTCCCGGATAAAGTCGTAGGCTACAGCCAAGGCCGCATGGCCGAACCGCTGCTCAAAGTCCCGTCTCGCGAACAGCAGGCAGAACTCGATTTGCTCGCCCGGAGGAAACCGGAACTCGAAGAGCTATTGAAGCGCCGAGAAGCCGAATGTGATGTCGACTTGGCTCAGTGGGAAAAGTCGCTCACACCGGACACGATTGCCAAGCTGGGATCGGTCGGCTTGATCACTCACTTCCCGTTGGATGAACCGGACGGCGACAAAGTTTTCGACGCATCTCGTAGCACAGGCACAATCCGTGGCAAAGTCGCTCGCGAGCCGGGGAAGTTCGGCGGCGCATTGAGCTTTGATGGCAACACGCATGTTGATCTGGGCGACATCGGCGCGTTTGAAGCGGACGAAAAGTTTTCGTTGGCCGCGTGGATTCGGCCGACATCGAACTCGCCCACAACAGTCCTATCCAAAATGGATGAAGCCGCCGCGCATCGCGGTTACGACGTGATCCTGGAAGGAGCGAAACTTGCCAGCCACATCGTGCATCATTGGCCCGACAAGGCCTTCAAGGTTGTCACCAAACAAGCCGTGTCGTTGAACGAGTGGCATCACGTCGTCGTGACGTATGACGGCTCGCGCAAATCGCCCGGATTGAAAATCTACGTTGACGGCAAATTGCAGCCGCTTGACGTGACCACGAACAACACCGTTGATGGCTCGTTGAAAACCGACAAGCCGTTTCACATCGGCAAGCGACACGCTTCTGCAGCGTTCCAAGGTTTGATCGACGACGTGCAAATTTATTCCGCCGAACTTCTTGCCGACGATGTGGCCTTACTTGCTTCCGGCCAACCCATCGGCGGCTTGAAAGACCTGCTCGCGGTCGCGCCGGCCGAGCGGTCGGATGCACAAAAGTCGCAATTTAAAAAATTCTTCTTGGACCGGATCGACGAACTGTCGCGCAAGCTGAAGTCGGAACTCGCCGACTTGCCTCGACAGCAAACGGAACTCGACAAGGCAATCCCCGTCACAATGGTCATGTCCGAACAAACCCCGCGCCGGCAAACCTTTCTTCTTCGCCGAGGCCAATACGATCAGCGTGGCGAACAAGTTTCGCCGGGCTTGCCCGCCGTGTTCGTCGTTCCGCCTTTAGGCGGAAACAACGCCGATTCAAATTCAATTCCGCCTGAAGGCGGAACGACGAGCAGCCGCCTCGACCTTGCTCGCTGGCTGACAAGCCCCTCGCATCCGCTGACCGCTCGCGTTGCGGTCAATCGCTGGTGGGAAATGTTCTTCGGCACCGGCCTCGTTGAAACCTCCGAAGATTTTGGTTTGCAAGGCTCATTGCCGAGTCACCCGGAACTCCTCGACTGGCTCGCAACCGAATTGATCCGCACCGGCTGGAACCAGCGAGCGATCTTGAAACTGATCGTGTTGAGCGGTACTTACCGTCAATCGAGCCAATTCGGCAATGACTCAAACTCCCCCTCTCGTCTCCTCGCCCCCTCGCCGTCACAAACCGATCCCAACAACCGCCTCCTCTGGCGCGGTCCACGCTATCGGCTGTCAGCCGAGGGTGTGCGTGACAACGCTCTGGCCATTGCCGGCTTGCTGCGTGATCGCCTCGGCGGGCCGAGCGTGAAGCCGTATCAACCTGACGGGTTGTGGGAAGACGTGTCGGTGGAACGCCGTGAAAAATACGTCATCGATCCTGGCGACGGCTTGTATCGTCGCAGCATGTACACGTTCTGGAAACGCACATGCCCGCCGCCAAGCATGACGACGTTCGATGCCCCCGACCGCGAGTTCTGCCTCATCCGCCGCGCCCGCACTAACACGCCGCTACAAGCTCTCGTGTTGCTCAACGACCCAACGTTTGTTGAAGCCGCCCGCGTTCTCGCCGCGCGAGTTCTTGCCGAAACTCAAACCGATGTCGACCGCTTGACCTTCGCCTACCAATTGGTCGTCAGCCGCCAACCGTCTGCCGCCGAACGCCAAGTCCTGCTCGAAGTCTTCGCCGACGCGAAAGCTCGCTTCGCGAAAGACCGTGCCGCCACAGAAAAGTTTCTGAATGTCGGTCGCTCGACGATTTCGGCCACATCGCCGGAAGAACTCGCCGCCTGGACGACGATCATGAGCTTGCTGTTGAACCTGGACGAAGCGATCTCAAAAACGTGATCTATTCCGACGATCGTGATTGTTCATCGAGCCGTCGGAACATTCCTTTGATATCAGCGACTCCGCGGATTGCTACATAAACCGTTACGCCCAAATACCAGCCGACGGCCGCGACGCTGAGACTTAACCAAAACCAGTGTTGCATGATGTCCTCAACGTAGCCGTCATCGCTCCGCGTGACGAGCCGAACGC
>JANMIF010000526.1:0-12696 GCA_031375695.1 Planctomyces sp. | reverse complement strand
CAGTCACAATGACCCTTCTGTCCGAACAAGTTTCTCAGGGGGTAGACCGGGATCGGGACTCCCAATCGCTGCACTCGCAAACCTTTCGAGACGTGACGCGGTGCTCCCAACGGGCATCCACGACACCCGCGAGAATCGTAGGGGACATCGGTCTCCGATCGATGCTCGGAGGCCAGCGCCAGTTGCCGAATGGCGACCAGACTGTCATGGAATCGTTTCCGGTATCGCGAGTGATTGGGAACGGCGAACCACCATTCGTGAATCGTATCCTTCACGGCGACCGCTGGACGATCTGAAGCATTTGGCTTCAGGAGCAAGTCGATTCGCTTGAGGTCCAATGCCTTCCGAAGGATGTCGGCCGTACTCCAATACACGGGATGGTTCTCATTCAAGAAGTTGGAAATCGCCCCCGTTGAGAGTCCCGTGTTTTTGTGCCAACGTTTCAGCGGTCAAACCTTGCTCACGCATAAGTCGCTGGATGACTTCGGCGATGAGCAGCACGGAGCGACTTTCGAACGGATTGCTCATCGCAGGCTCATCACATCAGAAAAAATGAGATTCCACGAGACTGAAAGAGACTGCATGGAGGCTGAAGTCGATCTGACCTCCAATGCCGCCAGCCCGATTCAACACCCGCGCCAGTCGGGCGAAACGCGATTACCAACCGCATTCTTTCGAGGAGTCTCAATTCATGTTTCAGAAAAAAGTTCAGTGGTTTGTGGACCGACTGATGGAACGGATCGTGCGCACCGCCGACAGCTATCTGACCGCAGCGTTTCAGCGGATACTGATTCTAAGCCATGCCGAGTATCACAAACCGACTTGAGGAACAAGCGCGGCGCTACGAGGCGGTTGGCCGTCCCGAAATCGCCGCTCAGATTTGGAACCAAGCCAAACACATCGCACCGGACTGACCGCTGCCACGCAATGACATCCCGTTGATGCGGCTGGCGTTCGACGCGGCACACACTCGGATCTTTCGGAAGTCCGAGGTGCATTGATCGTGACACTTCAACTCCTCATTTCTGACGAACGGCATGACGCTCGTCATTGGCGCGTGTCGTATCGGGAGCTCTACGGTCACGAAGAGCAACCGAACTCAGGTTGGGCAGTCAACGGCAATCAAGCCGAACGTCGTTTGTTTTACGGAGCCGTCCGCGATGCCCAGCTTTGACGACCGCTCCCCGCCGAGGCCACCAATACATGCCGTGGTCACTGTTCCCGCCGGTGCTCCGCCTTGGGTCACGCCCGAACTCATCGAGCACACGCTCCGCGTCTGGCAACCTTTTTACGAGGACCAGTTGATCTCGGAAGATGCCTTGGAGATCATCATGAGTGTCGATCGTGTGTCCGATTTGCTGTCGAGCGGAGGTTGTCATGAAACAATTCGTAGCACTGGCTCGCGTGAGCAGCCGTGAGCAAGAACGCGAAGGCTTCTCCCTTGATGTCCAGGAAGACGCACTCAAACGCTACGCCGAACAGCACGGCGGCACGATCGTCAAACTTTTCAAAATCGCAGAGACAGCCAGCAAACGGGACGAACGCAAGACCTTCAAGGAAATGGTCGCTTACTCGAAGCGGCACTGCATCGAATTGGACGGACTGCTCTTCTACAAGGTCGATCGTGCTGCTCGCAATCTTTTTGATTACGTTGAACTGGAACGACTCGAATCCGATTATCAGGTTCCGTTCATCTCGATTTCTCAGCAGACCGACAACAACCCAGCCGGCCGCATGATGCGCCGCACGTTAGCCAACATGGCCAGCTTCTTCACGGAGCAAATGGCAGTCGATATTAGCCAGGGCATCAGCCGGCGGGTCCAAGAAGGACTCTTCCCCGGCAAAGCACCGTACGGCTACCGTAATGTCAGAGCCAACGGGCGTCGTGTCATCGAGCTTGAATCCACCGCCGCTGAAAACGTCCGCCGAATGTTTCGGCTCTATGCTTTCGGGAATCACACCCTTGAAGGTATCGTGAAACGCCTCGCCGACGACGGCATCGAGTATCGGCCATCGACTCCCCGTTGGAGCCGCACGTCGGTCCATAACATGCTGACCGACCGAGCCTATATCGGTGAAGTCCGCTACCGAGGCGGCTGGTATCCCGGCAAGCACGCACCGATCATCGACCGAGCAACTTGGGATCAAGTGCAAGCTTTGCTCGGCAACGGCCAGCAATTGTCGCACACGATGACCTATGCTTCCGACCTGATTGAGTGCGGGCATTGCGGACACAAAATCACCGGCGAGTGGAAAATCAAGAAGACGAAGAGCGGCCCACGCGATTACCTCTACTACCGATGCACGAAATACAACAAACCGGACCATCCCCGGACACGAGTCACCGAAGCCGAATTGGACCGTCAGGTTCTCGCTTTGTTCGACAAGATGCGAATCGAAGATGAGGGGGTTCGCGACTGGTTCCGCGCCGTGCTGGCATCAAAAACCAAGGACGCTCAAGCCGACACTCGTGCCCAACGGTCCGAACTCCAGCGCCAGGAAACCATGATTGCTGCTCAGCAGGACCGATTGCTGAACTTGCGAATCAACGACCAGATTGATGAGGTCACTTTCAATCGCAAGCAAACCGAACTTCGTGATCGTCTTGCCTCGATCATGCTGCAACTGGAGGTTCTCAACCGTTCTCGCGACGAAAACGCCGAGATAACATCCAAGGTGTTTGAACTTTCTCAAACCCTTCGCCAGCGATGGCTTACCGCAGACTACGCCGAAAAACGTAAGATCCTCGAAATCGTCTGGTTGAACTGCCGACTCATCGATGGAACTCTTTGCCCACAAATAAGAAAGCCCTTCGACATTCTCGTCGAAGGGCTTCTTTTGAAGAAAAGTGGAGGATAGGGGACTTGAACCCCTGACCTTCTGCATGCCATGCAGACGCTCTCCCAACTGAGCTAATCCCCCGCAGAAATCGACTGAGGCGGAACGATAGTGGCGATTCCTCAACTAAGTCAACCGCTTTGCAATCAGGAATTTCGCCACGCCGAATCGTCATTGTTTGACGGACATGTGGCAGTTCGGCATAGTCTTGCCAACTGCACAGGAACTCGAAAAGTTAGTGAGGGCAAACGCACTCAATTCGGGCTTCACAATTTCCAATTCGGTTTTCAAAAAAAAGGACGACTGCCATGAGTCAACGACGATCCACTTCCGTCACGCCGACACGGCGAGATTTTCTGCAAACCACGCTGGCGTCTGCTGCTGCCAGTTCAATGCCCTACTGGTTTTTCCGTGACCCTGCTGCGGCAAAGGCGTTCCAGTCACCGAATGATCGGCCGCTGATTGCGTGCATCGGGACGGGAGATCGCTGGAACGCTGTCGGGCCGAACGCTCTGAAATTTGGAGATTGCGTTGCCGTGTGCGATGTTGATTCCGAACACGCTCAGAAAGGAAAAAAGCGAGTTGAAGAGACTCAAAATAAGAAGGGATCGGCCAAAGAGGTCAAGGTTTATGAGAACTATCTCGACCTGCTCGACAAACATCCGGAGGCTCAGATCGTGACGGTCGTTACGCCGGATCACTGGCACTCGAAAATTTCGATTGACGCCATGAAGCACGGCAAAGACGTGTACTGCGAAAAGCCGCTGACTTTGACGATCGACGAAGGTAAACAAATCATCAAGGTGTTGGACGCGACAAAACGAGTGTTTCAAGTCGGAACGCAGCAACGGAGCGAGATGTCGGCGAATGGCGGCAAGGCTCAACAGCAGTTCTTGACGGCGGTCGCTCTGGCTCGACTAGGGCGGCTCGGAAAGATTCAGCGGGTCGAGTGCCGAATTGGTGGGGCACCGGCGTCGTCGGAGATTCCAAAGGCGGACGTGCCGAAGCATCTCAACTGGGATCTGTGGCTCGGCCAGGCACCGATGACCGACTATGTTCAAGGAAAGTTTGGCAACAACCAACACTACCCAGAGGCTCGCACGCACTATGAGTTCCGATGGTGGTACGAATACTCCGGCGGCAAGATGACGGACTGGGGTGCTCACCATGTGGATATCGCGACGTGGGCGATTGGCATGGAAAACAGCGGGCCGGTCAGCGTTGAAGGAACGGCGAAGCATCCGGTTGAGTTCAAGGACGGCTGGCCAATGGCCAACAATCGGTACAACGCGGCGACGGAGTTTAAGATCAACGTGAAGTATGCGAACGGCGTCGACCTGCTGATCCGCAACGACGAAGACAACGGCATCCTGATCGAAGGAACCGAAGGAAAGATCTTTGTGAGTCGTGGTTCACTGAAGGGGAAGCCGGTCGAAGACCTCGAGTCGAACCCGCTTCCAGAAGGGACCATTGAGAAACTCTATAAAGGAAAAAAGCCGGGCGACCACATGCGAAACTTCTTCGAGTGCTGCGTCGATCGGACTCAACCGATCAGCGACGTTTACACGCATCACCGAGCGATGACAACTTGTCACTTATCGAACATCGCGATCCGGTTGGGCCGCAAGCTGAATTGGGATCCTGAAGCTCAGCAGATCACGGGCGATGCCGACGCTGCCAAGTGGACGACTCGCGAACAGCGCAAAGGGTTCGAAATCATCGTGTGAGCGAGGCGGTGTTTTGAATTCTCGAAATGGATCGGGCAGTCGATGCGAGTCGGCTGCCCGATTGTCTTGGTTCAGAGAGCTGTTTTGGTTCAGAGAACCGCGCGACTTGCCTATTGCGATGCGCTGGTTTCTACTTGCCGCTGACCTCGTCCTCACCCTTACCCTTGGACTGCTCATGCCCGCCAATTCGTGGATTCAAGACGTCACGACTCAATCCTTTGACGCCGACGTCATCAAGAAGTCGTTTGAGACTCCGGTCGTTGTCGATTTCTGGGCACCGTGGTGTGCGCCCTGCAAACAGCTTGGGCCGGTGCTCGAAAAGCTGGCCAATGAGTACGGCGGCAAATTCGTTTTGGCCAAAGTGAACATCGAAGCCGAGCAACAGATCGCCGCCGGATTTCAGATTCAGTCGATTCCGCTGGTGGTGGCGTTTCGAGACGGTCAATTAGTCAATGAATTCGTCGGAGTCTTGCCGGAGTCTCAATTGCGGCAGTGGTTGGAAACGATTCTGCCTTCGCCAGCCCAAACATTGATGCTCGCAGGCATGAAGCTGGAAGAGGCCGGGCAATTGACCGAGGCGGAAGCCAAGTTTCGTGAGGTGCTTAATCTGGAGCCAAAAGTCGATGCGGTGAGAATCGCGTTAGCGCGAGTCATACTTGCCCAGAATCGGGACGAAGAGGCGAGTCGCCTCATCGTTCAATTGGAGGAGCGCGGTTTCTTGGAACCGGAGGCTCAGCAACTCAAAGACGAGATGGAATTGCGAGCGACCGCCGCCGAATCGGGTGGCGTGGAAGTGGCACGCCGCGAGGTAGCCGCGAATCCCGATGACTTGTCGTTGCAGATCGGGCTGGCCGATGCGCTGGCCGTTGCCGGTAAGCACACCGAGGCGCTCGAACTGTGCTTGTCGTTAATCGCTCGGGATAAAGCGGGGATCGGCGCGCAGGCGAAAGAGTCGATGGTCAAAATCTTCGGCATGCTCGGCTCAGCGTCCGAACTCGCCGGAGAATACCGTCGTAAACTGGCGACCGCGTGGTACTGACCTGTCACAATCACGCGATCAAATCGGTTCCAGTATCTGCAACTGCACGCGCTTCACGAAGTCTTTGACTTTCGGCCGGTACTCCATCATGTGCGGCGCGACCAAGTGATCCTTGAGATGCTCCAGACTCTGCCACTGTTCGACGACGGTGACGCTGTCGGTTCGCTGCGGACCTTGGACTGGCAGATCGGTGAAAGCGTCGATGGTCGGGCCGTACTCCAAGCAGCCAGCCTCCGCTCGGACCAGTGGCACGACTTTTCGGAACTCGACCAAAAATTGGTCGCGCGTTCCCGACTGTAGTTCAATGGTGGCAATGACGTGCAACATATTGAAGACTCTTTTTCGTGGCGAGATCGCGAGCACAAACAAAACATAATCCGAAGCGCATGCGAGGGCGAGTGCTCGGTAGTGCCAAACTCGTCCCCTTGGGCCGGCTATCATCGGCACTGGCGCTGTCTGGAACGTTCGCTCGTTCTTCGAGCTAGCTCGGACTCGCATTTTATCCAGCCGTCCCAACTTACCGATCATTCGATCCAGAAAACTCACGTCGACCAGTAGAGTTAATGAAATCGGCAACGTTTCGATAACCGCTACAGTTTACCCATTCGACGGGACGATACTTGCCAAAGGTCTGCCCTGTGCGCCCGCGTTGGGTGCATTTTGGGCTTGAACAATTCCGCAGACACCGCAGTCCAAGGATGGTTCCGATGCGGTTTAAGTATTTTCTCAAAGCAACGTTCGCCGTGGTCTTGATCGCGTACTGCGGTCAGTCTGCGATCGCGCAAAATCCGGACGTCGGCATGATGTCCCAGGGAATGCCGTATCCGGGCGAGTATGCACCGGTGCCGGGATCGGGATATGGCGAACTCCCTTCGTCCTACTCGTCTTGGCCAGAAACCTCGCCGTATGCGAGATCGTACGAGCAGTACCAAAACAATGACGGACAGTGGAATGCCAACACGAATAACCGCACCCAGCGCTACACGTTCAAGGTTGATTACCTGACCGGTCGTACTCGCATTCCGAACAGCTTCATTGGAAATCCGAATGCCGAAACCTACATTCAAACGATCTCCTCCACACTCAACACCGGTCAGGGTGGCGGCGGCGGCGGTGGTGGTCAACAGAATCAAAATAGCCCACTCACTTTGTTTGGTGGTACCTCTAGCTTTGCCACTACCATGTTGGGAATTCCGCAGCAGCCACACTGGGAATTGTTCGGCGCTTTATCCTTGGGAAGCCTCGGGCGGATTGACACGGATGGCACACGATTCACGTTTGGGATCGACAATTCGGATGACTCATCGCTCCGCTTCGGATTCCTCTACAACGGGAACAACAACTTTGTGTATGACGCACGGCAAGCGCAACTGCATCGCGGTCGTGGTGGGCAGCCGGGCTTGACGGAGGAAATTCTCCGTTCGCCAGACTTCGACCAGATCGATCTTTCGCCGTTGTCCAGCGCGGATCTCATTCTTCAGAACAACTTGTTCATCCTGCACGGCATCCCGTTGGATGATGGCACGTTGATAATTGGTCCCGACGGAACTAGCCGTGGTGGTGTCACGGCACCGTATGACTTGGACTTCCGTGTGACGCTGAAATCACAGATGTATGCTGGCAATGCGGAGTGGGCTTTGTCGCCAGTTGTGGATTGGAAGTTCTTACGGATTCGCCCAACGGTGGGAGCACGGTACTTTTTCCTGCGTGAGTCGTTCGGTTTCTACGGACGAGACAGCGGTTTGGCTTATGGTGGAACCACTCAAGGTGGCGGTGGCGGCGGTGGCAACCAGAACCTTTCGCCAGACGTCAAAATTTCGTCGCCACCCGATGGCATCGACCAAGATTCGGATGGGATCGTGGACAACGCCGGGGTCATCGAAGGCGGCGGAGGACAAGGCGGAGGAGGAGGGCAGAATCCGCAGGGTCAGAGCAACTTCGTGCAGGTCCATTTCCCCGATCGCTTCCGGTATCCGATCACGTCGTTTTTGAACAATGATTCGGACAGTCATTTGGGCGGGGCGGAAGTCGGACTGACCTACGATTTGGGTGGCGACTCGTTGATGATTACCGGCAGCTCGAAAGTCGGCCTGTATGCCAATCACGAAACGATCAACATGAATGGCGACAATATCGCCATGCACACACGAGACAACACGCTGTTGCTTCCGTCGACCGACAACGCTCGGCCGAATGCCTTCAACGACAAGGTCACGCACACGCATGTGTCGCCGCTGTTTGAGCAATCATTCACAGCTGAAGCTGCGATCTTCCGTTATATCCCGGTGCTTCGGCGAGTTTCCCTGCTGGAGAAAGCTCAATTTCGAGCCGGCTATTCGTTCATGTACATCGGCAAAGTTTTGCAGCCCAGCAGTAGCATCAACTGGCAAGGCAATCCCGCCGACACCACTTTCAACACCAAAGGCAGGCCGGGACTTTTCCCGACCATCCACGCCGACTATGGCACCTACTTGAACCAAAGCTACAACTTTGGTGTGAGCTGGTCGTATTAATTAGGCGAACGGCCGGACTTGTCTTGCCTCGTGGGATGGTCTTCCACCCTGTTGTTTGATCCGATGAGTGACACGCTGGACGCCTATCCCACGGTACGTTTTCGTCTGCCGGTCGCGTTAGCTCCCAGCGACTGATCGTTTCGTTCGGGTTTCGGTTCATTTTGACTTTTCCGTGAGCCGCCAAACTTTCCCCTGACTGATTTGACAACCAAGATCACATGGCTATCCTACGCCGCACAATCTGGTTAGTCGGTACAGATTGACCGACCATCACTGTTGCGTTTCAACTGTGCGTCTGGGGAGTGCCTGGCGCGATTTATTTTTTGGGCGTGTCGTGGCATGATGCCGCAAAGCGTTCAGTTAGATGGGGAGGGCCCAAAGCGGCCAGTCCATCAACCGAAAGGAACACAAAATGAGTTATTTGAAGTTGGTTGCGTTGGGTGCGACCCTCGCCGTGCTGGCCGCTTTTAGCGGTACGGCTGAAGCTAAGAGCTGCTGCAAGCAGCAAAAATGCTGCAAGCAATCGAAGTGCTCCCAGCAGTCCTCTTGTGGCCAAAGCTGTGGTCAATCCTCTTGTGGCCAAAGCTGTGGTCAGTCCTCTTGTGCCCAAGCCTGTGCTGCTCCGGCTCCGTGCTGCCAAGCGGCCGCGCCAACCTGCTGTCAGCCGCAAGCGACCTGCTGTGCCGCTCAGTCGAACTGCTGTGCGAAGTCCAAGTGCGGTAAGAGTCATTGCAACAGTGGTTGCAACACCTGTGGCAATAGCTGCGGAAGCAGCTGTGGCAACATCAGCACCTGTTCATCGTGCGCTCCGGCTGGTTGCAGCGCTGGCACCTGTGGTGCCACCGGCGCTCCGGTGGAAGCCGTCAAGGAAGTCCCGGCTCCTCCGAAGGAAGAACCGGCCCCGGCTCCGAAGGCCTAATTGGTCAATCGGTTCGGTGTAAGATATGAAAACGGGTTGGCTCTTGAGAGCTAGCCCGTTTTTTTTGCGCGATCCGCCAAGACCTCCGAAGCGTTCGGGCGCGGCCATTTCTTGGAGTTAACTCAAGGAAGTGCGGCCTCTTCGCCGTTCGCCGAGCGATCGCAATGTGTTTCGGTTAACGCCTTATTTGTCGCCAATGCAGGATTCTGATTCCAGATCAGTTCGCGAAAGTGTTCCATCGTGTAACGATGACGCCAGCAAGACGCCACCAATCCCATGGCGTCGGAGCAGACGTAAGTCCTCAAAGTGACGAACGCCCCCGCCGGTCACGAGTTGAATGTCCGGCATCGCCTGATGAACTTCCTCGCATAGCGGCAGAGTACTTGGCCCGCAGTATTCGCCGACGCTGGCGAGGTCCAACACGATGACTTGTGACACACCCGCCGCATGTGCAGATTGGACAATCCCGATCGGGGAGGGATCAGGCCAAGCCTGAAGTGGACCCAGCGGGCTGCCAGCCTTCAGATCTAGGCTGAACACAATTCGAGACGACCCGAACAGACGCACAAGTTCCACCAGCGATTCCGGCCCAGCTAACGATTCCAAGCCAGCGATGATTTTCGCGGCTCCGCCTACGAACAGTCGCTCGGCATCCTGTGGCTGACGAATACCAGCATCCAACCATATTTCGAATTCGCGTTTGCTCAGTTCTTTGATGATCTCCTGCGATGGCGCTCCGCGCTGAATGCCATCTAAGTCTGCCACGTACAATCGGTTCAGTCCCAGTTGCCGTCGAAAGGCCTGCGCGACATCGACCGGATGAGATGAGTCTGTCAGCCGGCTGATCACCGGGCGATATTCGTCACGACGTCCGCCCACCCCGCGCACCACTATGCCTCCCAGCAAATCGAGCACCGGCAACACGAACATCACCGCACCTCCGGCAAGTTGGGAACTTCAACTGGCAACAAAATTGTGAACGTGCTTCCTTTACCGAATTCGCTCACCAACTGCACTTCACCGCCGAGCAGTTTGCACAGTTCTTTCACGATCGACAGCCCTAAGCCGGTTCCCTCGAACTGCCGCGTCAACGCGTCTTCCTGGCCAGCTTGCTGACGGCCTTGCCGAAATTTTTCAAAGATGCGTTCTTGCTCTTCGAGCGGTATGCCGACCCCCGTGTCTTCCACTTCGATTCGGACCCGTTGCTCGTCCGCCGGAATCGCTCGCACGCGAACACGGCCCCCTTCTGGTGTAAACTTGATCGCATTCGACAGCAAGTTGTTCAAGATTTGTTGCAACTTGCCGACATCCTGCAACAGCACGGGAACTTGCGGATCGACTTGCCACGAAACGTCGATGTTTTTCTTTTCGGCCAGCGGCAATAGCGAACTGACTTGCCGCTCAATGACATCCGCCAGCGAGAATTCCACCGGATGCAACTCCATCTTGCCACTTTCGATTTTTGCCAGATCGAGCACATCGTTGATCAGAGACAACAGACTTCGCCCGCTCGATTGAATGTTGGTGACGTAACGACGTTGTTTGTCGGACAGGTTGTCGGCCGTTTGCAGCACATCGCTGAACCCCAAAATGCTGTTCAGCGGCGTTCGCAACTCGTGGCTCATTGTCGCCAAAAATTCGCTTTTCAGATTGTTCGTCTCGTACAGCCGCAAGTTCACACGAGCCAGTTCATCGACCTTGCCGTCAAGGTCCGCGTTCACGTTTCTCAGCTCATCTTGTACCGTCACTAAATGTCGCAACATCCGATTGAAAGCGTGACTCAACTCCTCGAATTCGTCTCCCGTTCGAATGTCCGCTCGCATGTCGAGCTTGCCATGAGCGATCGCGTCGCTGACTCGCTTCAAGTGCAGCACCGGCTTCGTGACGACGTACCGCAGCACCAAATAAATCGCCAAGATCGCCAGTGCCACCTTGACTAACTCCGCCGTGATCACAAAAGCATTCGTGCTGTGCAGCGGAGCCTGCACTACGTTCAAAGGCAAACTGATCCGCGCCGCTCCCAGGAAATCTCCTTCACGAAGTTCTCGCCGCACGCCATCGGTGTTGGAGTACGACTGGTGACACGCCAGACAGGAACTCGTGGCCCGGAGCGCTTTGTAAAACTGATAGCGGTCCGGTTCGTCCGCATCACCACTCACTTCGAAAACGACTTCCGGTTCGCCTAACTGCAACCGGGCGAGGGCGTCGTGCCCCCACTGATCGCTCGGTCGATATTTGGCATCTGCGCCGGGGGCCGCCGAATCGGCATGAAACAGCTCCCCTTTCAGCGACCGCAACTCATCCGGCTGCACCGCGACGTCCAGGTCGTCGATCATCGCCTGATACTGCGCGATCTGTGTCTGAAACTCCTCAGAGGATTCCTTCTCGCTGGCGGTTTTCAGAATCTGCCAGTGCGCCTTAAGCACCAGTGCTGAAGCCAGCGACCGCGCGGTTGTCCGCGTGGCCTGATCCAGCAAGCTCGAAGTCTGCCATCGATACAAGAAAAACGTCCCGATGGCCAGCAGCGTCATCCCCGTGCCAAACAGCAGTAGACACTTCAGCTCAAAATTCGTTTCGCCAATCAGACGCTTCAACGCTCGGTACGACATGCAGCGCAGTATAGCGCGACTGCGCCGAAAATCTGAAATCCGAATCCAGTACGAAATTCCAAAGGTCAAAAGGATCAATGGTTCCAGTGAAGTTTCGGGGCAGGTTAATTGAATTGCCGTTCATCCAACATCGCTTTGTGGACTGGTTGATTCGCTGAGTCATGTCAGACATGATCCCTGGCCAAGCACTCTGTCCGAGAAGGAGCCAGCTCATGACTGCGATTCGCCCGTTGTTCCCGTTGCTGCTCTGTTTAATCTCGCTGGGTTCGGTGCTGGTGGCGATCTCCGCTCCACCTGCGAAGCCCCCAGCGACTAAAGAGACTTCCGTCCCCAATGCGGCAATTCCCGCAGCGACACAGAAACGGATCGAAGTCGAACTCAACGGCCACACGTTCACGTTGCCCGAAGGATTCACCATCGAACTTGTCGCTGGCCCGCCACTGGTCAAACGACCGATCACTGCCAGCTTCGATGAGGACGGGCGGCTGTACGTTTCCGATTCGTCCGGCACGAACGATCCGTCGGCAAAGCAGCTCATCGACAAGCCGCATCAAGTCGTCCGTCTCGAAGACACCGACGGCGACGGTACGTTCGACAAGAGCGGCGTGTTCGCCGACAAGCTGATGTTTCCGGAGGGGACGTTGTGGCATGACGGCTCGCTGTACGTGGCCGCCCCGCCGAGCATCTGGAAGCTGACCGACACCGACGACGACGGCGTGGCGGATCAACGCGAAGAGTGGTTCAAAGGGAACACGCTCACCGGCTGCGCGAACGATCTGCACGGGCCGTATCTCGGACCGGACGGGTATCTGTATTGGACCAAGGGGGCGTTCGCCGAGCAGACGTATGAGCGTCCCGTGCTGAGTAGCCGAACTCGTGAGAGTTCGGACGGAAGTCTAAAGACTTCGGATACTGAAAAGACCTCCGACCGAAGTCTCACGACTTCGGCAACGGAACGATCGGCGACGAAACCGTGGACCACTAAAGCCTCGCACATTTTCCGCGCGAGACCGGATGCTCCGCGAGACCCCGCCACCGGCAGCATCAAGAC
>JANMIF010000505.1:0-21903 GCA_031375695.1 Planctomyces sp. | reverse complement strand
AGTCAACTGGCGATACCGGCGGCTAGCGCCTTGCCGCTCACAATCCATACCGCAAACAGGAAGCTCTTCGATGTTCGCAGCTCTGCTGACCTTGGCTCTGTTGGGGGCCGATCCTGGTTTGTCGACCGCCGAGTTTGAACGGCTTCGCGCCGCGCTGCAGCCGGAAGCCGATGCGCCGTGGCGGACCATTCCGTGGCGCATCTCGTTGTTGGAGGCTCGGCAGGAAGCGGCCAAGCAGCAGAAGCCGATTTTCATTTGGGCCATGGACGGGCATCCGTTGGGCTGCACTTGAAACAACGGAGTCATCGACCGAGTGTCGACCTTCGCCAATCCGGAAATCATCGAACTGCTCAAGTCCCGGTTCATCACCGTCGCTATCGATCAAGCTTATCAACGTCGCCAGCAGGATGATGAAGGGGACTTCTATCGTCAGCTCGCCGGTCAACAACTTTGATAAGCGCTGGCCGTGGCCGGTTCTCCGTCTTCGCCAGTTTCTTCTCGACGCGGTGCAAGCTCGCATCGCCCAGTTGCTCCTCGTCCTGAGCCTCCGCAGCGGCCACCTGTTGCTCCAACTCCGCGAACGTTTTCTGCAACTCGTTCTCGATCTCGTCGAGCTTCGCCACATCCACGATCCGCGACCGCGAGCTGCTGGCGCGCAACCGCGTCCCGTCAAAACCAAACTGCGTCAGTGTCGTCACCCCCATCTGATACGCCAGCAATCCGAACTGCGTGTTGATCCTGTTGAGCAAGTCGGCGAACTGCTGGCGAAAGATCGAGATCGTGGAGTGATCCAACGCCCACCCTTCCGCCAGCCAGCGGAAATCGACGCGACACCACAACGCCGCTTCCAACTATCGACTGGAGCGGACTCGCGTCAGATGCCCGTACAGGATCACCGACGTCAACACCCGCGGATGCACCGGGTTAGCCAAGGAACTCAGAAGCAAGTGCGACTCGAAATCGAGAAATGCCGGTGGTGTGCCCGAACCACAAACGCTCATACCGATCCACTCAAGAGGGAGTTCAACCAATGCAAACAACTCAACAGACATCGCGTCGTCAGTTCTTACAAGGCATCGCCGCTTCGGGAGCCGCAAGCATTCTGCTCCCGTCATCCTACCGGGTTTTCGGGTATCAGTCGGCGAACGAGCGTCCGGTCATTGCGACGATCGGCCTGTGCAATCAAGGCTGGGCGATCACCAGCAAGTCGTTCGGCTTCGCTGATTTCGCGGCGTTGGCCGACGTCGATGCCAACGTGCTGGCGGAAAACGTCGCCAAGGTGGAGACGCAGCAGAAAAAGAAGCCCGAGGCATACAAGGACTACCGCAAGATCCTCGATCGGAAAGACATCGACGCGGTGATGATCGCCACGCCCGACCACTGGCACACGAAGATCGCGGTCGAGGCGATGCTCGCGGGCAAAGACGTGTACTGTGAGAAGCCGCTCACGCTGACGATCGCTGAAGGGAAGCTGATTGAGAAGATCGTCAAGCAGACCGGTCGGGTCTTTCAGGTCGGCACGATGCAGCGCACCGAGAGCGACCAACGTTTCCTGAAGGCGATCGCTCTCATCCGAGACGGCCGCATCGGTACGGTGAAAAAGGTGACGTGCGGCATCGATCGCATGGAATCGTCGCCGGTCATTCCGGAAGTGGCTGTTCCCGAGCAGATTGATTGGGACTTCTGGCTCGGTCCGGCACTCAAGGTTCCGTATCGGGCTTTGCCGGAACTGCGAAAAGGTTATGGCGGCGGCGTGCCGCTCTACAGCAACTGCCACTATTCGTTCCGCAACTGGCACGAGTACTCCGGCGGAAAGCTCACCGACTGGGGAGCCCATCACGTCGACATTACGTGCTGGGCGCTCGGAGCCACTGATACGGGGCCGAGCAAAGTCACGCCGGTCGATTACAAGTTGCCGGTCGAGTACAAGGATGGAAACCCCACGGTCGCTGATCAGTACAACGCGGCGACTCAATTCACCATCCGCGTCGACATGCCCAACGACGTGGAGCTGATCATCACCAGCGAAGGGGACAACGGCATTCTGTTCGAGGGAACGGAAGGTCGGTTCTTCGTCAACCGCGGCAAGCTTACGGGCAAGCCGGTCGAAGACCTGAAGGACAAACCTCTGCCGGAAGGAGCGATCGAAAAAGTCTACGGCGGCAAGGTCAGCGCGAATCACACCGCGAACTTCATGGAGGGCATGAAAGCCCGGAAGCAACCGATCTCTGATGTCTGGTCGCATAACCGCATGCTCGAAATCTGCCACCTCTCAAACATTGCGATGCGACTGGGCCGCGAACTCCAGTGGGATCCCATCAAGCGGGAAATCATCGGTGACGCTCAGGCGAACTCGTTCCTTGCGCGTGAGAACCGCAAGGGGTTCGAAATCAACATGTAGTGTCATCTGCTTCTGGAAACATTAGACGGGGTTTGGAACGGAAACAGATTCCGCTGAGGGACTCAGCATCGTTGCTGAATCTTTCGGAATTACGTGGCCGCCGGCCCCCGCTAAAGAAGGGCAGTCCGTATCGCGCGAAAAGCGAAACACTCGGCTACGACTACGCTGATGCTTTCGCGGCATTCGCGGGGCAACTTCGCGGCGATGGGACGCGGCGACAACCGCCCCAGAAAAAAGGGGGGGCGCGGTTCGATGACGCGTTGGTGTTGCAGTCTGTGAGTGACGCCGAGCAGAGCGACCAAGAGCGACGCAATGCGGCATATGAAGTGTCGCAACGTTGGGGAAAACTACGGTCGATCAAGTGGAAGTCGTTGACGATAGAGTCTTCGTCCGAAACATGCGAGTTTTTGGCTCGCGTGTTTTAGACGAAGACTCTAAAGCGTCAGCGAGGGCGAACGCTCCACATCGCGATGAAAACGAGTCTCGTGAAGCGGTCAATTTAATGTTCCGTCGAACGTCCGCCCTCGCTAACGTCTTGGGTTACTTTCGTTTGCCAACTTCTTCAAATGCTTGTCCGGGTCTTTGCGAAGTGTGTTTTCACAGCCGGCGCAGCAGATGAACACGCGGCGACCGGCGACGTCGACCGGGATCGGGCCTCCCATCGAATCAAGATCGAGTCCCGTCACCGGACAAATCTTTTGCTGGGCCACGAGTTTCAAGTCTTCCGCCGATAGCTTGCTTTTCTTCGCTTTTCGTTTCGGCGATGTCTGTGCCGTAGAACTGTTCGCCAACCGATTGCTCGACGCACCGAAGTAGCCAGCCGCCAAACTCGGATTGAGCCGCGTTTCGGCGTCGATCAGAAAAGCTCCACTCGTGGCGACTCGTTGACCGGACTTCAAGCCTTCACGCACGGGGAACAGATCGCCGACTCGCGGGCCAAGCTTCACGGTGACTCCGTCAAACATGCCGGGCATCGTCTCGACATACACGACTTGCATCGAGCCGCTGTCGATCACTGCCGATTCCGGCAAGGCCAAGCACTCACCGACGTCCTCCAATGACTTCAAAGTGACTTCGGTCGTCTGAATCCCCGCTTGCTGAATTCGATACGGCGCGAACTGCATTCGCGCAAGCGTTCCGTCTGGCAAAACAATCGGCTCTGCACGCCGCCGCGAAACCAAGTCCATGTGACAGACCGGGCAAATCGCCGGCCAGTCGGACAAGACTCCCGGACACATAGGACAGAAAAACTCAGTTTCTCCAGAAACCGACCCGGCATACGCCGCGCCGCCGAACAATGGCCGAGTCCACTTGTCCCAATAATTTCGCCACGTTCCCCAACGGCCAACAATCAAAAACGCCACAATCAGCACGATCACGAACCGCAATCGAACTTCGATCAGCCGCGCGGTCCAAAGGAAGCGAGAACGCCAGCATTGAGATCTGAGATTTGAGCCATCTGGCGAATTGGAAGTTGGATCGCTGCTCATGGCTGTCTCTTAATCGGCTTGGTAGCCGGTTCCGGCATCTTGTGCTCCCAATGAGCCAGCAGTTCGAGGTCTTCGTGCCGATAGACCCACAGCGGGTCGATCCCCAAAACCGCGAACCGCACTTTTTCCTCGGCAGCTGGATTGGCGAGAGTCAGCTTGAGCAGATATGTCCGCTGCGTGTGCCCGGCGACTTCGCCAAGGATGTCGAAGTGCTCCAGCGTTTGCCCGTCACGGCGAAAGGAATCGACTAGGTAGATCCTCGGGGCGGAAGTCCCTTTGATTTCGCCGACCGGTTCGCCGCGCTGCCACGATTCCAAAACGGTGGCAATCGTGGACTGAGCCTTTTCCGGCGCGGGGACGTATCGCTCGTGACCGGTCTTCGGTCCCGCTTCGCAGCCAGCGATTCCAACCATAGACGCTGCGGCGAAAATCCGCAGCACCGTTATCAATTGTCGTTCGACGGTCACGATCAACCTCCGAACGGTGACCCGATGGATTCGGACCCGCGCCGAGTCCCAACGGCTCGCCAAATGTTGAGGTCGATTTTGTCGTTGCCGAAATTCACGGCTCCGTCACCCATCAACACATGCACGCCGCCGGGATGATAACTCGACGGCGACACTTGCATCGCCATGTTGGTCATCGTGCCGACGAAGCCGGTCCCTGCACACGAGATCGTGTTCGGCGTCGAAACGTGGTTGTACTGAGCACAGCAATTCTCCCCCATCACCCAGCTATAACCCCACTTGCTCGTCAGCGGCGTGGCGGTCAGCGGATTCAACCCCTTGCAGGTGCTGTAGGTCGCGGCCAATGTGATCTGAGCCGGAATCACGTACATGTCGCTCTTGGGATCGGGAGATCCATTTCCGCGTCTTCGCTCGCTGAACATTGCGGTTTGGCTCAGCCCGTCTTTGATGTCCGATGAGCTGACGCGGCTCAAGTAATAAAAGATGCCGGTTTGCGTTTCGGCGGGACTGACATCCGTCGCCGCTCCTGCAGTATCCCCGCGGTCGCACAACCAGCCACCTTGATTACCACAATAGTTGTTCTGCCCCTGCCACGGATCGTTCGGCGACGAATCTGACGGGCACATGAACATCGGAATGACTGTCCGCGACGAAACGGAATTAACTCCCCCCGGACTGGTGTAGGCCGGCATAAACGCGATGACTCCGCCCATACCCGGCGTATCCGGCGGAGCACTGAAGTTGATGCTGCGGTACAACTGCTGTTGGTCGAGAAACGGCAACAACATCGCGTGTTGCGACCAACGGGCGTAAACCGGCGGTCCCCCCGAATAGCTCGGCCCTTTGCCAAACGGGAACAACTTGTGAGTGTCGTGATAATTGTGAATCGCCAGCCCCATCTGCTTGAGATTGTTGCGGCACTGGCTGCGTCGAGCTGCCTCGCGCGCTTGTTGGACAGCCGGCAACAGCAAAGCAATCAAGATCGCGATGATCGCGATCACCACCAACAGTTCAATCAACGTGAAGCCACGACGAGAGGAAGTGGAACGACTTATTGAAAACATGAGAGTTCTCCTCGAAACAAACAAAGGGAAAACAAGGAATCGGAAGAATACAGAACGCTGTCCGATAAAAAGCCACAGCCTGACGATCAGTTCTCAACCAGACGTGTGCTCGTCATCCATAGGCTGACAGTACAAAACAGAGCTGCAAAGGCAAGGGGCGGCGCAGGCTCAACGCACACCGAGGGCGAGAGAAACAATTTCAGATGTTGACGGGGGACGTTCCAGCGGTTGGCCTGTGTGCCAAGCGAGTCGTGTTTCCGTCTCCGTCAGCCAATTTTGCGAGGGGTCATCATTGCTCCATCGCACCAGGCACAAGCAGGCCCATTCGTGAAATGAAACTCCCAGGATTGTCCGCGCCGGCATCAAGGGAACATCCGGAGCACCAGAGCAACTCGGCCCGTGGCACGGAACTTTCGGAACATCAGACACGGGATTCGGAACGTGGTGCGGCGACAGAGCCGTCTGATTGTGAACTGGATGATGCACTAAATATTCACCGCAACTCGCCAAACAAGACGACTCACCCACCAATCCGAAAAGTAGTAACACGACCACACCGAGAAATCGGGGAAGCCGGTTCAAACATTTCAGGCAGTTGGATAACGAGGCGGACATGACAAGCATCGTAGTGCCTCAACTCTCAAATTGTGAAACGGATTTTGCAATTTCTTAAATCGCCGTCCGAGTTACGTTGGTTCAATAAGCATGGCGTACCCTCTATTAAACCTTCACAGATCCACAGATCGTGAAATCCGAACTGACCGCCGAAGTCCCAACGACAGCCGACGGAAGCGCGAATTTCGGCTGCTTCGATTTCCCCAGGAACAGGCCCGCGGAAACGAATTGGCCTCAAGATTTTTTAACCACTTTTTCAATGCACACACTTGAGATAGACTCGGCTGGGAAATCATCTGGCACATTCTTTTAGTCTTGGCGTCACCACTGGCGACATTCGCAACGCCCGCACAAGCCCAGCCGCCAATCACATGAGTTCATTTCGCACGCACGACCAGACAGAGCCAACCGGTGTCACGCGCCGGCAATCGCTGGTTTGTTTGGCGACGCTGTGCGGCGTCAGTGGCATCGGCTGCGGCCAGCTACCAGTTCCTGGCGAGAATAAGCCGCGAGAGTTGTTGACCTCTTCCCCGCTGTTGTCGTTGGTTCGGTTCAGCACCGACGGCAAATGGCTTGCAGCGGCGGGAGCAGACGGGACCGTATTCGCCTGGTCAAATCTTGATGACTCCCCGCGCCAACTGGATTCAGGACACCGTTCACCGCCCGTCAGTTTGACTTGGTCCCCGGATGGGTTGTTGTCGATGACCGACATGCAGCGTGGGTTTATTGGCTGGCAGATGAACGTCGCGAAATCGGAGCGGATAAATATGCCAGGACTTCCCACGCCGGCGGTTTGCGTGGCCTATCGGCCGAACGTAACGCCGCCGGAAATGGTCCTCGGCATGCGCGACGGGTCGCTGATCTTTTTGGGAAAGGCTGGGGCAGAACAACTCAAACCGGATCATCACGGCTCGGTGAAACAAGCTGCTTACACGACTGACGGCCGGTGGTTGATCACGGCTGGAGCGGACGGCCTGTTGATTTGGCGCGAGGCGGCATCACGTAAAGTCACTGAGAAAATCAACGCCCATGAGACCGAGATCACTCGGTTGTCGCTTGGCCCGAACGGGCAAATGGCCACGGGGGATGGGAACGGTCGAATCCAGATTTGGGATGTGATGACTCACAAAGCGACGCGAAGTTGTCAGCAGCCCGATGGGGTTTCTGGCTTGGGTTGGCTTGGGTTGAAATTGGTGAGCGGCGGCTGGGACGGAAGTCTGCTTGCGTGGAGTGCCAGCGGCAGCACGGAACGGACGATTAGAACTGGTCGGCCAATTCACGATCTGGCGACCCACGAGCAACCACCACAAATCGCAACGGTCGGATTGAACCGATCGGTCCAATTGTGGCAATTGCCGTGACTTGGCTGTTGATTTTCGGCAACGACTGAAAAAAAAACACGCACGTTGCGAAATCGCAACCTACGCTTCGGTTGAATCGTCACGCAACTCCCCAGTTTCGGGCAACAATTCTCGGAGGCCGGCTCATGAAGCTCCTGCACAACTTGACTCAAGGTACCGCCACTCGCCCGCTAATCAGTTCACACACGATCCTGTTGTTGTGTGGCGTGTTATTTGGCTTGTGTCTCAGCGAGGCTTCGACCACCGAAACCACAACTTGGTTTTTGTGGGCCGGCGTCACGGGTTTGATCGCCTTCCTGGGATTGCGCACGGTTGATCAAGTGAAAAGCCGCGAACAACTGCGTGAGGCCATCGAACAAACCGAGCAACGGTTGACTCGCCACGCGCAACTGGACCCGAACGCCGGAACGCGCGCGTGATTCGAGTGAGCGGTACGGCGCGAGTCGCCGGTGTGTCGCACCTGGAAACTCGAAACACCGGTAGCTAGCGCCATTCCGTTGAAGAGAATGGCACCTCGCGAACTGCGTGCGCCACTGGCTACGGGACGAGACTCTTCACGAACGCGATCACGTCAGCGACGGATGCCGGCGACAGATCTTTCTCGAATCCTTCGGGCATCAGTGTTTTACCGTTGGAAGCGATCGTTTCGATGTTGCTCCGCAGGATCACGTCTTCTTTGGCTTCGGCCCGGCGAAGTGTCACGGACGTCGCTGATTCCGCCGCAAGCAGGCCGTTGAGGACTTTGCCGTCGTTGGTTTCGACAACGTAGGTCGTGAAGTTCGGTTGCGCTTCGCGATTCGGATCGAGCAGCGCGATCAACAAGTCGGCAGGCGATTTGTTCGCCACGCTTTGCAGATTTGGCCCGACGATGTGACCGACGCCCGCGACCTGATGGCAGTTCGCACACTTCATCTGGAAGACGATCTTGCCGCGAGCCGCATCACCCGGCGTTTCGAGTGCCGGTTGATAGTCGGCGATGACTTTGGCTCGATTGGCATCGACGTCGCCGGCCAGCAGCTTCTTCGCACGATCGCGGATCGCGGAGTTTGGGTGATTAACCAGCAAATCTTTGCGGTCTCGTTCGATGTCGCCACGCAAGACTTCGTTCGCCTCAACCGCATCCAGCAACGAACCGACTCGATCGCCCGACCGCAGCAGTGACTCGACGATTTCTTTTCGCAACGCTGGCGAGTGACTTCGCCAGCCGGTCAACAACAGTTTCGGGACAGTCCCCCCATCAAGCTGGCCGAGCGAATTGGCCGCAGCGATCTGCAACTGCGGATCGGTTTGCGGACCGAGCAGCGTTGCCAGCTTTTCGCCACTGGTCGCGAAGTCGCTTAGTCCGAGCACTCGCACGGCGGCGATTCGCTCACCAGCCGGCCGCTGTTCATCGGTCGCGAGGGCCACCGATTTGGCGAAGAATTCGGTGACATGTGACTTCGTGGACTGGTCCGCTTTCGCAGCGGACAGCAAGTTGGTGATCGTCGCTCCGCGCCGCCGCAAGCCGTCACCGAATGCGATCAACGTCGCGGCTCGCAGTCCAGCGGGCAGGCGATCCGAAATGATTACTCGCAACGCGGCGATACCGGGTTCGGCGTTCGCATCGGTGCCGAGCGAGCGGGCAAGTTCGACGAACCAACTGGCCACATGCGACTGCTTTTGGAATTCAGCATCGGCCGTGAGTTGTTCAAACAGCGCGGCTGTCCGACCCGCCAGCGAGGTCAGCATCGCAGATCGAATATCGCCAACATTGCGCGGATCGCGTGCAAGCTGGCTGAGCGTCGCGACCGCCAGTTCGTTCGGCATCTCTCCGGCGGTGAAGGCCAATTGAAATCGGACGCGGTCGTCATCGTCGGTCACTCGTTCGGCAACGGCGTTCGCCAACTCGGCATCAATGGCGAGCAGCGGTTCGGTCAGTCGCAGCACATGTGCTCGTAAGCGCGGTTCGGGGTGTTTCAAGTTGACCATTAAGACGTCCGGCTTCATCGCGTTCATGCCGGCGAGCGTGTACAGCGCGTGTAGTCGCGCCAGCGGCGAGCGATTGAGCGCGGCCATGCGTCGCAGTGACGGGATGAGTTCCTTCTCCTGACGTTGCAACAGCAAACGCTGTGCGGTCTCACGGTTCCACGAGTTCGGCGACCAGAACTGCTTTATCAACTCGGCCGATGTCATCTTCCCGAGTGGCTCGATTTTGAGGCGATTGCTGTCGGGCGACGCGATTCGCCAAATGCGACCGCGATCATGGCCGCTGGTCAGGTTGAGGAAGTCTTTCATGTCGTCGGGGATCGAAGCGGGATGCTCAATCGTCTCACGATACATGTCGAGGATGAACAGCGTCCCGTCCGGTGCGTTCACGAAATTGCAGGGGCGGAACCAATTATCGGCCGAGGCGATGAACTCGGACTTTTCATCCGCTCGCTTGGCAATGAAGCTGGCTCCGCTGGGGGTCAGGATTTTGCGGTGAACCAGGTTTGCCCCGACATCTCCGATGAACGCATTGCCTCGAAATTCTTCCGGGTACGCGCCGCCTCGATAGATCGTCACGCCGGTCGCCGACGTGAAGAAACCAGCTGCGAACTTTTCACTCTGCGGCAGCCCGGAAAACTTCGGATCGGCGTTTCGCCGCGCAGTTCGGACGACCCGCCACGGCTCCGGCGGACTGCGGCGAAACACCGGAGCCGCCGCTCCCTCGGCCCCGATGCTGCGAACGACGCCACTCGCCACGAACAGCGGATTGCGGTTCAAGTAACGTCGCGGGAAGACGACATGTTCGATGTGATTGCTGTTGTTGCAAATGAATCGTTGGCCCCAATCGTCAATCGAATGCCCGAACTGCTCGCCACCCGAAAGAAGCTCAATCGACTTCGTGACCGCGCCGGCATCGGCTTCCGACAGCAGTACCTTTGGATCAAATGCAAAATCGACCGCTCCGTTCAACACCGGCTTGCCGTCGCGAGTCAGTGCATTCGGATTTCGACCTCCCGCTACGAGGATGCGCCCTTCGAGGCCCCACTTCATGTTGTTGGCCAGCGCCTGCACGTTGTCCTTGCTGAAGCCGCTGAGCACAATTCGCCGCACATCCGCCTGGCCGTCGCCGTCGGTGTCCTTGAAGTACCACAAATGTGGATGCCCGATCACAAACACGCCGCCATCAAAACAGCAGACCGACAACGCCCATTCAAACTGATCGGCGAAGATCGTGCTTTTCTCGAACGTGCCGTCACCGTCGGTGTCTTCGAGCAACCGGATGATCGCGTCGTTTTTTAGCCCGCCACCTTTCGGATGCAGCTTCGTCGGCTCGGCCGAGAACGGATAGCCGTGAAACTCGGCAACGTACATCCGCCCGAACTCGTCAAAGCAGGCATCGACGGGATCACCGACAAGTGGCTCGGCGGCGACAAGCTCCAACTTGAAGCCACGCTCAACCGACATCGTCTTGAGCGCGTCCTTCGCCTCCGTGTGCTCGATCCGCGGCATTAGTTCCTTGAGGGACTTTTCCTTTTCCAGCGGTGATTGACTCGTCTGCGCCGTGGCGTTTGATGCAGACGCGAGAAGGATGGTCGCAACGACTAGAATCCAGTCGAATCGGTGACTCAGAATCATTCGCAGGGCTCCTTCTTAGTCGTAGAACAGGCGGCTCGCATATTTCGTTTTTTTGATGCCGTCACAGGCGGGGCCACTTGTGCTACGGTTTTTTGCCGATCAACGGGGCGACGTTTTCGCGGACCCAGATGTTTCGGAAGCGAGTGGGGTTGCCGTGAAATTGCAGGTGGAACGGCATCTTGTCCGCGTGTTTTGTGTACTTGGGTGGCTCGGTGTAACTGGTCGCGCCTTGCAGTTCAAAATGGTTGTGAGTCATGACGCCGTTGTGCAACACGGTGATGAAACCGGGTGTCGTGACTTGGCCATCGTCGGCGAAACGCGGGGCGGAAAACAGGACGTCGTAAGTTTGCCATTCACCCGGCTTGCGGCTGGCGTTCACGGTCGGTGGTTGTTGCTTGTAGATCGCGCTGCACTGACCATCGAAGTACGTATCGTTGTCGTGCGAATCGAGGATTTGCAGTTCATACTGACCCATAAAATAGATGCCACTGTTGCCTCGGCCTTGTCCCTTCCCTTCGACCTTTTCGGGCGTGGCGAATTCGAGATGCAGTTGGCAGTCGCCGAAACTCTGATGACTGGTGACGCCATTTTTTGCAGCGGTCGCCACGCCGTCGGCGACAATCCAGTTCTCGCCACCTTGCCACGCCGACATGTCTTTGCCGTCGAACAACACAATCGAATCAGACGGGATCGGCGCGGGAGTCATCGGCCCC
Source organism: Planctomyces sp. (assembly GCA_031375695.1). Lineage (GTDB taxonomy): Bacteria > Planctomycetota > Planctomycetia > Planctomycetales > Planctomycetaceae > SXKJ01. The sequence continues at coordinate 10,189 of JANMIF010000505.1, read as the reverse complement.
GGCCCGGCATCGACCAGCGGCGGCAGTGGCCAAATGATTCCGCTTTTGTATTCATCGACAAATGCGGCGGAGGCGACTGCGGCCACAACCAGCAAGGTCAGACCAAATACCGTCCTTTGAAATCGAAATGTCATCTGCGTTTCCTTTGGTTCAAACGGAGAAACACCAACTTGGCCAATGACTAGGCAGCGGGGCCGAAACGACAATTGGATCGTATCGAATCGGATGCAAGAACTTGAGCGACTGCGCGTGCAGCGCAATCGAGTGCTCGCGCGGCTCGGCGGAAGCGGCGGTGGGACACAAGTGACTCGTGTGTGCTACGGGGCAGTGGGCCACGGAGCCGTAGACTGTGTCACCCAGGATTGGCCAACCGCGACTGGCGAGTTGCACGCGGATTTGGTGCATGCGGCCGGTGTGTGGTTCGACTTCCAGCAGCGTCTGCGAACCGTGCGAGGCGAGGACTCGGTACGACAGATGACACTCTCTCGCTCCTGGCACATCGGCCGCGACGACTTTGGCTCGCGATTGTTCGGGAAGTTTGAGTAACCAATCGTGAAGCTCCCCGTCTGCGGGATCGGGACAACCTTCCGCGACGGCCAAATACGTTTTGCGAATCTGCCGCGACTCAAATTGCTCGGCCATACGGGCGGCGGCTTTTGAGTTGCGAGTGAAAACGATTACGCCGGAGACCGCGCGATCCAGCCGATGTGGAATCCCCAGGTAGACGTTTCCCGACTTGTCGAATCGTTCTTTCAGCCAGGCTTTGACTTCGGCTTCGAGTGACGGCACACCGGCCGGTGCCTGCGTCAACAAACCGGCTGGCTTGTTGATCACTAGGACCGGGCCATCTTCCAATAGCACCGACCAATCGGGACTTGATTCGGCGGACATTGCGTGCGTCCTCGGCCGGGCCGATTACCGTAAGCCGATCGCCGAATTCAGTTTCCATAGAATGGTAAAGAACTGAAAACGGCCATCGGCTGACGGCATTCGGCCAATGGAACTTACAGACAAAAAAAACGCCGCAGCAGGTGCTGCGGCGTTTCGGATTCCAATGGTTAAACAAACCGAATTACTTCTCTTCAGACTTCGGTTCTTCCTTCTTCTCCTCGGCCTTTGGCTCTTCCTTCTTCTCTTCGGCCTTCGGTTCTTCCTTCTTCTCCTCGGCCTTCGGCTCTTCCTTCTTCTCTTCGGCCGCAGCCGCTGGAGTGTCGGTTTCCGACTTTGCGGCACCGGGGTCGGCCAAAGGAACATCGACTCCAGCTGTCATTGCCGACGAACCGGCACCACTGCTGGCTCGACGTGACGGGGGAGCGGAGGCGGGTTCGGCACAGCCGATTGTCCAAACAGTTGTTCCCAACAGTCCGAAGAGGGCTGTCCATTGCAGGTACTTTGAAGCGAGCCGCATGGGCTGCATCCTTTCTGAAAAAACGATCGAACCAAAACCCACGAAAAGCTTGTCGCCGAGCACTTGTTGTCGGCGTGGTTTGGTCAACAGACTGGCGACGGTTCGATCAAATCCGCCAGCCGACCAGCCCTTCCCCAGCCGAGAAAGAGCGAGGATTAAACGACTGGCAGGGTCAGATTGCAACTGTGTGGCTCATGTGGCCCGCGTGCGTCGGCCTCCGGCGAGTCGTGCGAACTACCGAAAAACGTTCTGGCGCAGGAGGTTGAGTGGATAAAAGGTATCTCGCCAACGGACGCCACCTTGCCGCAGCGTGATCCAACCGGATCGTAGAAACGCAAAGATCAGCGCGGCCCCGGAAGGCATCAACATCGGAAATAGCCAGACCGAATGTCCGAACAGCCAGGCATTGAATCCGAACATCCCGTGCGACAGGATCGCCGCCGCCACGAAGCCCGCGCGAGAATCGCCCGCGAATACAGCCCCGACGACCGGACCGAAGAACACGACGGCGGTGACGCTCATCATCCACAACAGCCGCAGCACTGAATAATCGGCTGAGGCGAAGGCGTTTTTCTCCAAGCCGGTGATGCAGGCCCAGGCCGATTGTTGCCAGCGAATGTGCAATGCTTCTGCCGAACGCAAAACCTCCGCTCGCGAGCCAGTCTGCTTCAACAGTTTGCCAAGCTTCACGTCGTCCATGACATCCAACTTGATCGGCACGAACCCGCCCGCTCGGTCAAGAGCTGTGCGGCGGACGAGGTTGAACGCGCCGACTCCGACATAAAACTGGGAAATCCTTGTTGGTACGAGCCACGGCTGAGTTCCAGCAGTGAAGATCAGCCCAAAGCAAGCGACGAACGCTGCCTCTAAAATTCCTTCAGCGGCGATGTCAGGGAACAGGGGCAAATGATCGAGATTCCGCGCCAAGGCATATCGCACCGCACGGCGCAGCGTGTCCGGCCGATGCACGACGTCGCCGTCGGTGAACAATAGCCAGTCACCTGCGGATTCCTGATGTCCGACATGCAGGGCGTGATTTTTTCCCAGCCAATCGGCGGGCAGTTCAGTGATGTGGATGACTCGTACGGCAAGCGAGTGGCGATCGCGAACCGTCGCGTCTCCGGCCAATCGATCCATGATCGCCCCCGTTTCGTCACGAGATCGGTCGTCGATCGCGATCACTTCGATATGCGGGTAATCTGAATTGAGAAGCGATCGCAGTCCGGCCTCAATTTTTGGACCTTCATCTCGAGCTGGCACGATCACACTGACTTTCGGCCAAGCCGCCAAGTCTGGGATGAGTTCGCTTTGCCGTTTCAAGGATCGGCCGATCATCCACAGTGACGGGATTGCCGCAACGACCAGCCAGATTCCAAACAGCAGCCAGCCAAGTGCCGCAATCCCGATTTGCCAATTCGTCACGACTTGGTCATTGGGCATTCGGTTGTCCCGCCGGTTCCTCGGCTTCGATTTCCGGGACGAGCGGCGTGCGATCGGGGTATTTGTGATTCTTCGCGAACTCGGAACCTTGTTCCTTCACACAGAGCACGATGCCTGACGGCGTTGCTAGATACAAGCGGTCGGTTCGCTCGTTTTCCATGCGCACACTGAACGGCCGCAAGGGCAATGAGCCGAGATGTTGGCCGTTCTCACGATTGAGGATGACGATATTGCCATTCGCGTCCGAGCCGAAAATGCGGGTTTTGGTCGCGGCCAGGAAGTTCGTGACTCCCGGCCGAATCCATCGATCCTTGCCGGTATGCAGACTTACACAAAACATCCCGCCCTGCTCCGGCAGAATGAACAGTTCATCGCCGATCACTCGCGGAGCCTTGCGAATCGGGAAGCCTGAGGCGTATTCCCAGCGGATCGCTCCAGTGTCGCTGTTCACGCAGTAAACGTGGAAATCTTCCGACACCAAAACCAGTGAGTTGCCCGAGGTCGCGAAGGGAGCTGCGATTGGAGCGTCCGTCTCAAATTGATACTTCAATTTCCGTTCAGTGGCACTGACCGCGTACAGCGATCCGTCGCGACTGGCGAAGTTCACCAGCACGCCGTCGGACGAGACGGGCGTCGTGATCTCCTTGCCGGTGCGATAGCGCCAGCGCTGAGCCTGAAACGACCAGCTCGGCAATAAGTTTTTAGTTTTCAGGTCGTAGATCTTCCGCAGCTCAAACGAATACACACTGCCGTCCAACGAGCCGATGTAAATGTGCTCGTCATCGACGGTCGGTCCCACGGAGGGAATCACGGGAAGCTGCAACTCCCAGGCGACCTTGCCGGAAAATCGTTCGATGCAATACAGCGTCATCGAATGCACGACGAGCAGATGCTTTTGATTAGTCACTCCCGGAAAGACTGGCTCGTCCCGATTCCCCAACTGAACGGCCCACAATCGCTTGCCCGAGTCGGCATTGAAGGCGGTGGCCGTGCCGTTGGAAGCTTGCAAGTAAACATTGTCTTCATCCACGACCAAGTGCTTCAGCTTGTCGCGTTTCGGATTCATCAGGGCTTGGCTCCACCAAGCCAATTCCAATCCGTAACGGCTGAGAACTCGCGTTGTCGGAATCTCCACGCTGACCTTCGACGACGACTGAGCCAAAACGGCGGACGACCAGATCGCGGAGGCCGCGAGAGCCAAACCCAGCGTGAACGATTTTTTGATGGCGGTCATCATGGCAATCCTGGGATTGAATGGACGTAGAACAGGCGGCTTGCCTATTCCATTTTTCTGACACCCTCGGTCGCATCACAGGCGAGCCGCCGGTGCCACGGCCGGTCCTCGGCCAATCAGTGGAGAGTCTAACCTCGCGAATCCCCTCGCCGTCAATTTCCTGAATCTTAATTCTTTCGGACGTTGAAAAAGCGAGTGATCCTGCCGAACATGCTAGTCGCATAAATTGGGAGTGGGCTCTGGCAACGGCCCCGACTTGTGCGAAAATCTCCCAGCCAACGGGATCGACGAATCCGCTCAGCCGGGTACGATGTGCTCCCGTTGCAAGTCCAGCCGCGACTTTGGCCAATCATCCGGCGGCGGCAAATTTGGACTCAAGTTTCGTCATGAATCATTCACTTCACACTTCCGGATTCCTGGTCCTGGCGACTTGCTGGCCCCTCGCCGCGTGGGGTGATGTTGTTCAGTTGCGATCTGGCGGAACGGTTCGCGGGGTTGTGCGAAATACGCGGGCTTCAGCATCCGACGAACCGCTAGTCATCGAAACACTGACCGGCGGCGAGTTATTGCTGGCGAAGCCGGAAGTCATCGGGATCGAACGTCGCCCACGACTGGTCGAAGAGTATCACTCGCTGGCAAAACGAGTCTCCGACACTGTCGAGGCCCGTTGGGACTTGGCCGAATGGTGCAAGCGATCCGGTCTGATCGAACCCCGTCGCGAACAATTGCGACTCATTGTGCAGCTCAACCCGGAACACAAAACTGCTCGACTGGGATTGGGACACACGCGGCAAGGGAATCGCTGGGTCAGTCCGGAACAGACCGAAGCGGAGATGCGTCAGGCGGGCTACGTCAAACACAAAGGCGAATGGATCACCACACTGGAGTTGGAACAGACTCAAGCCAACGAATCGCAAACTCAACGGCAAAAACAGTGGCGACCGAAGATTCGTTTGTGGGGGAATTGGCTCGGTGACCGTGACGCCACTCGGCGATCCGAAGCGGCAGTGCAGTTCCGCGAGTTGCGTGATCCCGATGCGATTCCGGCAATCGTCGAATCGCTATTGAATTCACCGATCCTAGAACGCCGTAGATTGGCGGTGCAGACGCTAGCACAGATCGACGGGAATGCGGCGGCACCGTATCTCGCGCGGACGGCTCTGAACGATGCCGACGCCTCGCTTCGCAAAGCCGCGTTTCGCGCGATGCCGGCTTCGCAGCGAATGGTTGCCGTGCCGCTGATTGTCCAGGCGTTGGCCAGTGAGGAAAATTGGCTGGTGCGTCGTGCCGCATTCCTGTTGGGCGAAATTGGCGAGAAGTCAACGATTCCGGCTCTTATCGGGGCGTTGATCACGTCGCACAAAACGACAGTCAACGTGCGACAACCGATCAATGCCGGCTTCGACCGTGACGGCAATCCTGCCGCTCAGTCCAATTCGCTGCCCCCCGACGTGGCTCAAGCGCTGCGATCCGGTCAGTTGCCGCAAGGCGTTCAAGTTCAGAATTCCGGCCCGCAACCGGCGACCAAAGCGGTTACAGTCCGGCAGTCGGTACAAAATTTGGAAGTGCTAGACGTCCTGAAAAAATTGACATCGCAAGACTTCGGATTCAATGAAGCCGCCTGGCAGAACTGGTGGCGCTCGCAAGCTCGCTGAACACGGAATTGATCGTCAACCTAAAGGTATATTTCTGATGAGTCTTCCTCGTCCTAGTTCAGTCGGTTGTCAGAACTCGCGCGAGTCGCTGCCGCTGACTCGACGTGGACTGTTACAGGTCGGAGCGCTCGGGGCGGGTTTGTCGCTGTCGAAATTGTTGCGGCTGGAGGCTCAGGCGACTTCGGCCGGAGCGGTTCGGCGTGAGACCTCCGTAATTATTCTCTGGATGCGCGGTGGACCGAGCCAGTTGGAAACCTTCGATTTGAAACCGGAGGCTCCGTTGGAGGTGCGCGGTGAGTTCTCGCCCATCTCGACCGCCGTGCCCGGCATTCAAGTGTGCGAGCACTTGCCGATGATTGCTCAGGCGATGCACAAGTTCTCGATCATTCGTAGCATGCACTTTCGACCGGAAGACGGCCTGACCGATCACTCGTCGGGCGACCAAGTCTGCTTCACCGGCTATCCCGCAGCACCGGACCCCAGCCAAAACGTGTTCCCAAGTTGCGGGTCGATAGCCAAGCGGCAATTGCAACATCAGACGCCCGACCTACCCGCCTATGTCATGGTGCCGCGCAATGTTCCCGGCACCGCTTCCGGGTTCTTCGGGCAGTCGTTCGAGCCGTTTGAAACGCTCAGCGATCCAGCCAACATGGCTACACCGTTCAGCGTGCCGAATCTTGGCTTTGCGGACGGAGTTTCCCTGGATCGCGTTGGCTCGCGGCGTGAATTGCTGCGTGGATTCGATTCACTGCGTCGTGAGATGGATCAAACGGGCCGCTTCCACGCGATTGATGAGTTTGAATCCCAAGCGTGGGAAATGATCACTGGAGCGAAGGCGTGAGAAGCGTTCGACTTCGAGAAGGAACCGCGTGAACTCCGGGATCGGTACGGTGTGATGCCGGCTTACAAGTCGCGAGTGCGGGCTGGCGGTGACGCTCCGAACTGGGCTCAGCGGATGTTGCTCGCCGCGCGATTGGTCGAGGCGGGAGTGCGACTGGTTACGGTCGACTGCCGATGGTGGGACACTCACGAAGACAATTTCTGGGCGCTGGAAACCGGCTTCCTTCCGCGCTGGGATCGGGCCTACTCAACCTTGCTCGAAGACCTCGAACGTCGCGGCAAACTGGCATCCACGCTGGTGATCGCTTGGGGCGAGATGGGCCGCGCTCCGAGAGTGAATGCCGCCGCCGGACGGGACCACTGGTCGCGAGTCTTCAGCATGTCGATCGCTGGAGGCGGAGTACATGGAGGCCAAGTCATCGGCTCTACCGACCAACATGCTGCCGAGCCGAAGGACAATCCCAAGATCGTGCAAGACGTCCTCGCGACTGCGTATGCCCATCTCGGCGTTGACCCTTCCGTGCAATACGCCGACCGATCCGGTCGCCCTCATCCCGTGCTCCCCTGCGGTCGAGTAATCGCAGAGTTGTTCTGACGTGGACGGCCAACATGTAGGGATAAGCCTTGCGAGGAAGCTCAGAGCCAAGACCGAAGAGAACTCAGCTCATCAGCAGCGGGAACGGATCGCCCTTCGTGAGTTGGAAGGGGCGGTTCTGTTGGTCGTGAAGTTCGGTATGCGGGTCGATGCCGAGCATGTGGTAGATCGTCGCCACGAAGTCCGCGGGGCCGACTGGGTTCTCAGCCGGATATCCGCCGAGCTTGTCCGATGCTCCGTAGGTCTGTCCGCCTTGAATACCCGCGCCGGCAAACAGGACGTTGTAGAGTTCCGGCCAATGCTCGCGGCCGCCGTTGCGGAGCGTCACTTTCGGCGAGCGACCGAACTCCGAAGCGACGACGACCAGCGTTTCGGCCAGTTCTCCGGTCGCGGCCAAATCGGTCATCAACGCGTAGAACGCATGATCGAAGGCCGGGATCAGTTCTTCTTTCAACGCGGTGAAGTTATTCCAGTGAGTGTCCCAAGCGAAACCGTTCTTGCCTTGAGTCCGTTGCCAGTTGCATTGCACCAACCGCGTGCCTGCTTGCAACAGCCGTCGGCCGAGCAGCACCGACTGACCGAACAAGTTTCGGCCGTACCGCTCGCGGATCGGTGCCTCGACGACCGACAGATCAACCGCGCGACGCACGGCCTCCGAGCCGACAACATCGAGCGCCTTCGATTGATTGTCCTTCAGTGATTGAGCCAACGCGCCGTCACGGAGGTACTCGACCTGCTGGTTGAGTTGATCAACTAAACCGACTCGGCGACGAATCACGACCGGGTCTTCGTTCGGGACGAGCGGCACATGCTCCAGCCGAAAATTGTCGTCGTTGGGATTGCCGCCGGTCAGCATCGGGTCGTACTTCGGGCCGAGCATTCCGGCAAACTGACCGGCTCGGCGACCACCGGCAACGTCCATGCGATGCGGCACGATGATGAACGGGAACATCGGCCCTTGCCCCGGAGCAATCTTCGCCATGCACGAGCCAAGGTGCGGCATGTCCGCCCGCGCCATCGAATTCACATCGGGCACCGAGCCGGGGTACATGGCTCCTGTAAACATCCAATACGAACCGCGGCCATGATCGTTATGCGTGTGGTTCATCGAGCGGATCAAGGCCATCTGGTCCATCAGCTTGGCCGACAGCGGACAATGCTCGCCGAAGCGGATCGACGGGACCGACGTCGCGATCGTGTCGAACTCACCCCGAATCTCGGCCGGCGCGTCCGGTTTCGGATCGAACATGTCGTGCTGCGGATGCCCGCCGGAGAGATACAGGATGATGCAACGCTTCGCTTTTCCAAAACCCGGTCCGTGCGAGGCCGACTTGCCCGATGACTCGGCCATCGCCGATCGAGCCATCAAGTCGGACAACGCGACACCGCTCATCGAGAGTCCCCCGACGCGAATCATCTCGCGCCGCGTCAGTCCGTTCGACGAAGGAAAACTCGGTCCCAGCAAGCTCAGCATTCTGCGTCTCCGAAAAGGACGACTGGTTATGTGATCGTCACGGGCCGAACGCGGCCCCTCGAAAAGAATCTGTTTCCCACCGGAACCGGGTGCTTTCCGGTCCCTCTTGGATTACCATCCCCCAGCCATCAGCGTTGCCCGATTGAAGCCGAACTGTAACCAGATCGGCAGGGGCTGACAAATCCTGTTGGCTTTCTTTCGGGAGTTTTGAATTGGAGGCTTTCACGATGCGCGGTCGCGGACATTGTCTGGTGTCCCTGATTCTGACTCTGGTCTGGCCGACTTCCGCGTTTTCGCAGGCATTCGTGGAGCATCTTTCGCCGCCAGTACTCCAGCGGGGAGCCACGACTCGGGTCGAACTCCACGGCAGCGACACGGCCGGAGCGATCGGACTGTGGAGTTCGTTGCCGGCGGAGGTCTTTCGCGTCCGGCCCGCCACCAACGCCACCTCGAACAACGAGGCCGCTTCCGACTGTGCGGCCTTTGAAATCGAGTTGGCGCGTGAAGCACCGCTCGGCGTGTACGGCCTCCGGTTGGCGACCCGCAGCGGGTTGAGCAACGTCCACTTGTTTCTCGTCGATGAACTGCCGGTGAATCGTAGGATGGGCACTCCTGCCCGTCCGGCTGTTGCAACCGCTGAAGACGGGACGGGCAGGAGTGCCCATCCTACAGCGGCCATTCCGGTCACGTTGCCTGCGTGCATGACGGCCATCTGTCGCCCGGCGGCGGTCGATCTCTATTCGATCACCGTTGAGAAGGGACAGCGGGTCGCGTTCGAAGTGATCGGCAACCGGCTCGGCAAGGATTACGACCCGCTCGTTCGTGTCCGCAGCGCGACCGGCAAGCTGGTGGCCGAGTGCGACAACTCGGTCGGCCTGTTCTTCGACTGCCGGTTCGCTCACACGTTTGCCGACGCCGGGACGTACACCGTCGAGGTGCGCGATGCCCGGTTCGAAGGTCATCCGACGTGGCACTACGTTCTGCGCATGGGCGACTTCCCCGAGGCTCGCACCTCCGTCCCGTCATCCGTGAAAGTGGGAGCACCAGCCAGCCTCTCGTTCCCGCAGATCGCCGGTTGGCAGATGCCCGTCGAGTTCCCGGCCGCTCGTCCGTTGGGCTCTCTCTTCCAAGAGGTCCGTCGCGCGCCGGGCAGCGTCGCGACGTGGGTGCCGCTCATGGTGAGTGACCTCCCCCCACAACTCGAAGTGGAACCGAACGACACGTTGGAGACGGCAACGCCGGTCAGTGTCCCCGCCACGTTGAACGGCGTGCTGGAGAAGCCCGGTGACAAGGATTGGTTTGCGTTCGAACTGACTCAGGGACAGAAGCTGAACATTCAGGGAGTCGCCCGCACGATCGGTTCGGCGGCCGACTTGGAACTGGTCCTGTTCGATGCCGACGGTCGCGAGGTGCGGCGCGTCGATGACACCGAACTCGACGAGGGAAGTTTTGCTTTCAACGCGGGCAAGGCCGGCAAGCATCGTCTGCAAGTGCGAGACCTCACGCGCGGTGGCGGTCCCGAGTTTGCCTATCGCATCGACGT
>JANMIF010000495.1:0-30179 GCA_031375695.1 Planctomyces sp. | reverse complement strand
GAAGCGATTTCGTCCGGTTTGAATTTCATGGAGGCTCCTCTCGCGCAAGCGGGCTTTGAGCTGTTTCAGCCGAGTCCGCAGCGAACTGTCATAAACGGTATCGTCCACGCGGATGACCATGCCGCCGATCAGCGACGGGTCAGTCTCCGCTTCAAGAATCGGTTCAAACGCAAACGCCGATCGCAGCTTGTCGCCGATCGCCTTCCGAGACTCATCCGACAGCGGCTTCGCCGTCTTGACCGAGACTCGCTTGCGACCACTCGACCGCTCGTTCTGAATCCGCGCCGCCTGCAAGATGTTCGGCAACAGATCGAGCCGATCGTGCCGAGCCAACACTTTCAAAAAACTCGTGATGAACTCCGAGCCGCGTCCGGTGACGACTCGCTCAATCAGCTTGAGCTTGTCCAATCGATTGATCGTCGGCGAAACCAACAACCGCTTGAAATCCAGGTTCTTTGCCAGCACGTCATCGACGAACGACTGACCCTCTTCGAGAGCCGCCTCAACGCCGATCGTGGCTTCCGCCGCACCGAGAAACGATTTGGCATAAACCCGCGCGATCTGCATCGCACTCGGGTCTTCCATCACGCTCGCGATTTTTGTCTTCAGCGGCTCTGCCATGGTTCACCAATAGTTCGTAGTCCCGCCTTTAGGCGGAACGAACGACGACACAAAACGATCATCAAGAATTCAATTCGTCCGAAGTGCACCGCCTAAAGGCGGAACTACGAACGCTCAAACCTTCGATCCCATCTGATTCAGCGCTTCCTGCACGAGGCGATTTTGGTCGCCGTCCGTTAACGCTCGGCCGAGGACGTGTTCGGTGGCACCGATCACGTTGGACGAAACGAAATCAAACAACTCTTTCATCGCTAAGTCGCGAGCGTACTCAATATCCTCGACTGCTCGCTTCCGAGTTGACTCGGCTTCCTTATTTGCCGTCGCGACGATGTCCTGCTTCGTGTGTTCCGCGTCGCGTCGAGCTTCGGCCAGAATCGCTTTTACTTCATCCTGCACAGATTCGAGCTTTTTGGCGTGATGAGCCAGCATGGTTTCCGCTTTGATTCTCGCAGCTTCGGCATCAGCGAGCGACTGCTTAATTTTGTGTTCTCGTTGATCGAGAGCACTAATCAGCGGTGACCATGCAAATTTTCGGAGCACGACTAGAAAAACCAAAAACGTCACGAGCGACCAAAGCGCCAAATCGGTCTTCAAGTTGAGCGGCACGCTGGTGTCATGCTTTTCTTCTGGCTTTGCCGCCAAAGTCGAAGCTGCAGTTGATCCAGTTGTCGAATCCTCTTGCGCGAAAACCGACGGCACCAGCATTGCCCAAGCCGCAACTGCCAAGAAGCTCATTTTCAACGAAATTTGAAGACAAACCATGCTAACACCTTTCGCTGAAACGAACTCAAACGAGCTTGAACCAGAGAACCAAAACTAGCCTCAGCCCAAACACAAATCACTCGTTGCCACATTCGCTAGAATATGGCAATTGCGAGCGAACCACGTCCTAGGGAACGTGGAGACGTGCTTGCTACAGTGTTAGTGAGCAGCCGGAAACGGCGCTCCGTTACCGCCGATGCAGACGATAAGCGCGAACAGCGTAACACCTTCAATAAGGGCCGCCGCGATGATCATCGCCGTTTGAATGTTGCCCGCCACTTCCGGCTGACGAGCCATGCTCTCAACCGCAGCCGATCCAATGCGACCGATGCCATAGCCGGCACCAATGATCGTGATCGCGGCGCCGATCGCACCCGAAAACTGGATCAAGGCGGTATCGGCCGCCATCGCCGAGGAAGACATCGCCACTACGCAGGCGATCGTCGTCGCAGCCACTTCAATTGCTCGCTTCACGTTTTTCTCCTCAATGCTAAGCTAGGGGACTTCCCGAAACAGACAGACCAAACTGAACCAAATCGAAGCTTAGTGCGGATGCACGGCCGCTCCGATAAACAACGTTGCCAGGAACGAAAAGATGTAGGCCTGCAGGAACGCGACACCGAGTTCCATTAGCCCAATTGCAACTTGACCAAAGATGCTTGCCGGAGTCACCAGATAAAACAGCCCGGAATTCCAGACCCCATCCATCGCAATGAAACCAAGAATCGACGCGACGACGGTGTGGCCAGCCATAATGTTTGCAAAAAGTCGAATCGCCAAAACGCCATGCTTAATGAACATGCCGACAAACTCGATCACCCAAATCAACACAAACAGCGGGGCCTTCAGCAACCCCGGCACATCCATTCCGGGCGCTAAAGCCTTAATAAATCCGCCAAAACCAAGCTCTTGCGATCCGTAAAATACGGTCGCCCCGAGAGCCGTAATCGCCAGTGCGCCAGTGACGTTGATCTCACCTGTCGGTGAACCAACCCACGGAAAGGCACCGAGTAGATTGCACCAGAGCACATAAAAGAAACAGGTCCAAATAAACGGCAGATACTTGTCAGCCGGATGCCCCATCTCAACTTGGACCAGGGAATGCTCGTGATTATGACCATCATCACCATGACCATCGTCGTGTCCGTGATGCCCGTCTCCGATTGTCTTGCGAACCACCTCATCACGAATGAACATCGCGAGCATTTCCCAAAAATTCCACCAGCGACCCGCCAATGGCTTTCCCGATTTAGCTCTGCGAACCATTCCGGTGAAAATCCAGAATGTCAGCAACCCAGCGATTACTTGCAGGACCATGAACTTGGTCAACTGCAAACCCATTACGGAACCTTCAAAGTCCGGATTGGTCAACGATTCAAGGACTTTTGCGGGGGAGGGCAAAAACGAAATCACCGGCAATTCGATCTTCGCCCCGAAGGGAAGCTCGAAGTACGGATAATCGCGAACGTGATGAAATGTGTCTTCGTGACCGGCCATTTCCCACCCCGCAGCTAACGAGCTGATGCCATTTCTGACGAACTCGCCGCTGACCCAGTTGCCACCGACTCCGCTGCCGCCGCGACCGCCTCCACTGGCTTCCGCACAAGCTGCAACGTTTCTAACCCCAACGCCACACCGTAAAAGACAATTACCCAAACATGAAATTCGCGAAGCCCCAGATCAGGCCGCATCGACTTCATGATCAAGACACCAAACAACACAAACATCAACCGCACAGAAGTCGCAGCCAGAACTGCCATCGGCTGATTCTTCTGACCTGAAACTGCCACTCCCCAAAAAACTAACCAACCCGGCAAGAGGCTTAGCCCTGCCGCAATCGTAAGCCCTTCCAGCCCCGCAGCCCCCGACAGCCACCGAGCTACTCCCGCAAACAACAGCCAAGCCAAACCAACAGCAGCCGTAAGCCACCCGCATCGCTGAGCCGCTAACCGAAAGGGATTATTCGTCACTCTTACGATCCGTTTTCGCTGACTGACCTGGCACTGAAATTTCTCGATTGTGCAATTTTTTTGACGAATAGGACTTCAAGCCGGTTCGTTTCGACAACTGCACCAAGCTTGTCATGGCAACGAACATGCCCAAACAGGCACCAATCGCAACCCACCAAGGATCGGTTCCGAACTTCCGATCCAACCAAAATCCAGCTACCGGAGGGAGCGTCATCTGCAACGCAATACTGGTGATTTCACTCACCCACCGCGACGCGGCAACCATCGGCGGCTCGGAATCTTGGCGTGGCATAAAGACACCGCATCCGGAGACCGTCAAAGACGGCGGGAAGATAGGGAGCGTCATCCGGGCCGGCAAGCGCTGTGCAACAAAGTTTTCGAGGAATTCTTAGGTCACGGATCGCTGTGTTCTCACACCTGAGAAAAGCATCGATACGATCCCTCTTAATTTGCATTTGATTTTCATATCCTGTGGACGTTTCTTCGCCCATTCCTCTTAATTGCTGACGGAGTCTCGCCATGCGTGCCGCTGTTTTGTCGTGCGTGATTCTTGCCGCTGCGTCATCAACGTGGGCGAGCAACTGGCCAAACTGGCGCGGGCCGGGATTCAACGGGGTCGCGTTCGGAACGGGATATCCGACCGAATGGAGCGCGACCAAAAATGTTGCTTGGAAGCTGGAATTGCCCGGCAAAGGATCTTCGACGCCGATCGTTTGGAATGACCACATCTTTGTAACGAGTGGCGCCGACGGACAGAACACGCTGCTCAACATCGACCCGTCCGGAAAACAGCGATGGAACGTTTTGATCGGCAAAGAGCGACCTGGCAAGAACAAGAAGGCTTCGGGAAGCAATCCGTCGTGCGTCACCGACGGGCAGCATGTGTTCGCGTATTTCAAGAGCGGTGATCTCGCGTGCGTCGACTTCGCCGGAAAAATCGTGTGGCAGACGAACCTTCAAGACAGATTTGGCGAAGACACACTGTGGTGGGACTTGGGGACGTCGCCCGTGTTGACGACATCGCACTGCATCGTCGCCGTGATGCAGACCGGACCGAGCTATCTTGCCGCATTCGACAAAGCGACGGGAACGGTTGCTTGGAAACACGACCGCAACTTGGACGCTCCGGAAGAGGCAGCTCAGAGTTATTCAACGCCTGTCGTACTCAATGATAGCGGCAAGGAAACGCTGATCGTGCTCGGAGCCGATCACGTCACGGCACACTCGGCGGTTGACGGCAAGGAACTGTGGCGAGTCGGCGGATTGAATCCGACGGGTCACAAGTATTTTCGGTCGATCGCGTCGGCCGTCGTTTCGGACGGAATCGTGATCGCGCCGTACGCGCGCGAGGCGACGATCACGGCGATCAAGCTCGGAGGCAGCGGCGATGTCACGAAAACTCACGTTGCCTGGACGAAAAAGGGGGACGGTACAGACGTGCCGACTCCGGCTGCAGCCGACGGAAAAGTGTATGTCTTAACCGACAAGGGAACGATCGCGTGTCTCGACATCAAAACCGGAAAGCCGATTTGGTCGGGGCAGGCAGAGAAGAATCGGGGGGCCTTCAGCGCGTCGCCGATCGTCGTGGACGGCAAGGTGTATGCGACTCGCGAAGACGGCAAGACGTTTGTGTTCTCCGCCGGCCCGGAATTCAAACTGCTCGGCGCAAACGAACTAGACGGCACGCAAACCGTCGCGACACCCGTGTTCGCGAACGGCAAAATCCTGTTGCGAACGGACACGCACTTGTACTGCATCGGCGGGTGACGACGTAGAACATGCAACCTGCGCTTTGTTCGATCACCATGCCGCGTGCGACTTGCAACCCGTGACCGCGATTCGATGATCGCCCCCCGCATTCATCATCCGATGACCTGATTCACCACGCGACCAGCCACATCGGTCAATCGGAAGTTGCGGCCGGCGTAGTTGAACGTCAACCGCTCGTGATCCATGCCCAGCAAATGCAGCGCGGTTGCGTGCAAGTCGTGCATATGAACTTTGTCTTGAACGGCATGATGGCCCCATTCGTCCGTCTCGCCATAATTGATCCCTGGCTTCACGCCGCCTCCAGCCAGCCAGATCGAAAAACCTTGCGGATTGTGATCGCGGCCGGTCCCATTCTTTTCGGCATACGGCGTCCGACCAAATTCACCCCCCCACCAAACAAGCGTGTCTTCCAATAAGCCGCGCTGTTTCAGATCGGTCAGCAAGGCGGCGATCGGTTGATCGACGGCGCGCGCGTGTTCGGCGTGTTTCGGCATGTTGCTGTGTTGATCCCACGCCGGGTTCGCCGAGTTGTCGGCGTAATTGACCTGAATGTATCGCACCCCTGATTCCGCCAACCGCCGCGCCATCAAGCATTGCCGACCAAAATTATCGGTCTCTTTTTCGTTGACGCCGTAAAGCGCCAGCGTCTCTTTCGACTCCCCGTCGATGTTGAACACTTCCGGCGCGTAGTTCTGCATCCGGTAGCCCAACTCGAACGACTCCAGCACCGCCTGCAGTTCCGTGTCACCCGGATGCGACGCAATCTGCTCGGCGTTAATCGACCGGATCAATTCAAATCGCTCACGTTGCTCAGCCATCGAAAACCGGTCGCTGCCGAGGTTCCGCACTTGAGCTTCTTTTGTCGGGATGCCAGCGCGGCCGATCGCGGTCCCTTGATAGACCGGCGGCAAAAACGCGCTCCCGTAATTCCGAGGCCCGCCATTCGCAATCGCCGGACAGATCGACACGAATCCCGGCAAGTTCTGACTCTCCGTCCCCAAGCCATAACTGACCCACGCTCCGACCGACGGCCGAATAAAATTGGTCGAACCGGTATGCAAGAACAACGTCGCCGGTCCGTGAGCGACCCCTTCGGTGTGCATGCTCCGAATCACGCACAGGTCATCGACATGCTCAGCGACGTGCGGAAACAAATCGGACGCCCACATCCCGCACTCGCCGCGCTGCCGAAACTTCCACAGCGGCTTCATCACCCGGTGCTGCACGATCTTCCCAGTCTTGGCCAACGTCCGAGCGTCGTCAAACTCCCGCATCGCGCCGTCGTGCTGATCGAGCAACGGTTTGTAATCAAATGAATCGACATGACTAACGCCACCGGCCATGAACAGAAATATCATCCGCTTCGCCCGTGCCGGATGGTGTGTTGATTTCGCCGCCAGCGGATTCCGAGTTATCGACTCGGTTGCAGCACTCTCCTGTTGAGCCAATCCAGCCAACGCAAGCTGACCGAAGCCGCAAGCAACTGACTGCAACGCGCGTCGTCGAGAAACGTGCCCAATCATTTCAAAACTCCAACTGAGGATCGGCGAGTTCGCAAAACATTTTATTCCCAATTTTGGCGGGACAGCCACGAACCAAACTCACTCGACATATCGGAAATCGACACTCGCAAACAACGCCTGAAAGAGCCGCTCCCAAGCGATGGGGCTCGGCGTTGTGTTTTCGGTGTTGGGGATGACGATTCGCCGAGCGAGTTCCAATTCACGCGGGGTCGGTTCGCGGCCAAGCGTTGCTTGATACGCAGTGAAAACTCGTTCGTCGTCGGTCAAGTTCGGCCTCGCTAGCAATTCGCGAGCGGACTCACGCGATTGATCGAGCACGAACGGGGCATTCATCAAGAACAACGCCTGGGTCGGTACGGTCGTGTTGTTGCGGCGGCCGATCGACAGATTTGGATCGGCGAAGTCGAACGCCTCGAACAATTCGAGCAAGCGGTTTCGCAAGATCGGCGTGTACACACTACGGCGCAAGTCGTCGAAGACATACGTCATCTCACCGATGTTCGCATTCGGACCGTCTTGCTTCGAATTGCGGAGTGTCCGGCCAAACAGCGAGCGGTCGAGCGAATCGCTGGTCAGCAGCATTGCGTCTCGAATCGGCTCAGCCGTGAGGCGACGGCGATTTTGCCGGGTGAGCAGGAGGTTTTCGGGATCGGATTGAGCACTCAGTGCTGAGGACTGAGTACTCAGCCCAAATGTTCGGGACCGCACGATTTCGCGAATCAAAGACTTCAGCGACCATCCGTTTTCAAAAACTGTCGCGGCCAAGTGATCGAGCAGTTCCGGGTGCGACGGCGTTTCACCCGTAACGCCAAAATTATCGACGGTGCGCACGAGGCCAACGCCAAACAAGTGATGCCAAACTCGATTCGCCAGCACGCGTGCGGTGAGCGGGTTCTCGCGACTTGTGATCCACGCGGCCAATTCTCGGCGGCCACTTTCTTTCGCTGACGGAATAGGCGGCGAACCGTAGGTGGCGACTTGCAAGAACCCGCGCGGGACTTTGTCTCCCTTCGAATGAACATTTCCGCGAATCCGAATGTTCGTTTCCTCGAATTGCTTCGCGTCGGTAACTGACATCGCCATCGGCCGATACGGCGCGCGGTCGTTGAATTCCTTGAGTTGCTTTTCGAGGTCTTTGATGTCGGGGAGTTTGGCGACCGTCGATTGTGCCTTGTCCGTTGTTCGCTGTCCGTTGTCCGCTGACTTGGCATCAGAGGATTTCACTGCGGACGTTTCTTTTGCTTTTCCATCAGCCTTTGTCCTTCGGCCATCGCCGACCGGCAATAGTTGCAGTGCATCGACAATCACATGCCCGTCGGTCCCTTCGTTGCTGATCAGCACATACCATTGCCCTGATTCATCGAACCGAAATGTTCCGAGCGACACGAAGCGATGGTCGATCGGCGGGTCGGTTCGCTGATTGATCTTCAAATCGTGCTCACCGTCGAGGTCGAGAATTTCGATCGGCACATTTGTCGCTCGTGAATCTCCCGCGTTGTATGCCAAGCGGACTTCGTACACTCCGGCCTTCGGAACCGGCGGCGAAAACGTCAGCGTCTTTTGACCTTTGTCTTTATTGCCATCGTGCGAGTAGCCGTCGCCGATGTAATGCCTGCTGAATTGAGAATGCGTCCAGTCGCCGACTTTCTTCGCATCGGCGTCATCCAGCACGATGCCGGCAAACGCCTTGAGTTCAATTGGCCCGCGCGGCGTTCCCGGCGAGTCGTCGTTGTTGCCTGTGTTCGTTTTCGCGACCGCAATCAAACGCTTTTCCTCGGCTTTCGCAAATTCAATCTGCTTTTTCAGATCGGCCACGGCGACGTCATGGTGCTTCATCGCCGCCGCCAACTCATCCGACATCGGCAACGGACGCTCCAACCACTTCGAGACATTGTCGTGATCCAACAAATGCGTGCTCCGTAGTATCCCGGCCAGCGCGTAATAGTCGCGCTGCGGGATCGGATCGAACTTGTGGTCGTGACAACGAGCACACCCAATCGTCATCCCCAGCAGTGCCCGGCCCAGCGTATCCAACTGCTCATCGACCACGTCAAATTCGAGAGCCAGTTTGTCCTGCTCTTCGTAATTCGTCGGCCCAAGAGCCAGCAGAGCAGTCGCAACCAACTGCTCTTCCTGCTGAGCCGGTGAGTCAAACGGCAACAGATCGCCCGCCAATTGTTCGAGCACAAACCGATCGAACGGTTTATCGTTGTTGAACGAACGGATCACGTAATCGCGATATCGCCAGGCTTCCGCGAAGATCATCGATCGGCCGCCGCCGGACGATTCGGCAAACCGAGCGATATCCAACCAGTGCCGCCCCCAACGCTCGCCGAAGTGCGGTGATGCCAGCAGACGATCGACCACTCGTTCGCGAGCCGTCGGCGAATCGTCCGCTAGAAACTCCGCGATCTCCGTCGGAGTTGGTGGCAACCCAATCAAATCAAACGACACGCGTCGCAACCACGTCGAGCGATCTGCGTCACCAACTGGTCGCAGCCCATCCGCTTCTTGTTTTGCGAGGACAAAGCGGTCAATCTGCGACTTTGGCCAATCGGCATCTTTCACGATTGGCGGCGCCGGTGACGCGATTGGTCTGAACGACCAAAACCGCTTGCCGGCTTCGATATCAATTTCGCGCCGAGCAATCGCTTTCACCGGCGCCGTTCGCGGATCGGGCGCTCCCTCCAGAATCCACTTCTCGAAATCCGCGATGACTTCGTCGGGAAGCTTTCCCTTCGGCGGCATCTCCATACCGTCTTCGTGCTTCAATGCTTTGATCAACAGACTGTCCGCCGGCTTCCCCGGAATCACAGCCGGTCCCGAATCGCCCCCGCGTTTCCAGCCGTCTCGCCGGTCGAGCAACAACCCCCCTTTCAGTCCCTTTGCGCCGGCCGCATGGCATTCGTAACAGTGCTCGGCTAACGCGGGGCGAATCCGTTTTTCAAAGAACTCAATCCCAGAATGCTCGTCCGCCGCGCGAGCCATCTCACCGGCAACAGCCAACAACACACAGGTCCAGAGAAAAATTCGACTCATGGCGATCCGTGGTCACTTTCCAAAGGTAAAAACTTCGGTCGCGGCATCATAACATCGGCGACACACAAACCCGATTCCGTCGTTCCGGGCCTTTGGTTGAGTTCTGCGTTACCTCTGCGCTCTTTGCTTCCCTGCGGTGAAAACGAGTTGATTGAACCGCGGAGAAGCAAAGAGAGCGTCAGAAGACAGGAACTGGCATCGCGTCAATATCAACCACACTACTCAGCGTGCCGCGCCCCATTCACCCAACGTGACTTCGACTTTGACTGTCAAACGGTCTTTCAACTTCTTGATCGTTTCGGCATCGGCGTCATTGTTGCGGCTGACGAGATTTTCCAGCTCTGTGAGATCACCGCGTAAGACCTCTGCCTTGACCACGTCACCAGGTTGTTTGGTGGCGATGAGATCGACCAGTTCTTCGAATCGATTCACCGGTTTGCCGTCGAACTGGGTGAGCACGTCGCCGGAGTTTAATGTCGCTCGCGCGGCGGGGCTTTTCAGGGCGACGACGGCCAACTGGCAGCCCAGCAAGTGGGCGTTGGCCGTCACACCCAGAAAGGCTGGACCACGAAAATCGTGCTGTAGCCAGGGGTGTGTTTTTTTCAAATCGTCGATGTCTTGTAGCGTGATACCGGGCGTCTTGATCTGGCCGGTTGAGCGGTTTCCGGCCAGAAACAGAGCCTGCAAGGTCGGAACTCGCCGCAGGTACTTGACGCTGTCGGCTCCCCCTTTCCAATTGGTGCCGAGCATCAACACGAGCGACTCCGGTTCGTTCCCGATGGCCCCCCGAAATCGGCCGGCGGTTTCGGCCAAGATGCGCTTGCCGCCGAGTTTTTCGATCTGAGCCAGTGCTCGCGGCTGTCCGATTGTCGCGGCATATTGACGCAACGTTCCGGCCGCGCGGCTGGCAAGATGTCGGTTCTTCGATTCCGATAATTGTTCAAAAGCGACTTCGGCCGCATCAATCAACTCGTCCTGCCCCGACGTGTACCAAGTTCGCAAGATGGCTGCGATCCGTACACTGGCTTCGGGGCTGGCCTCCTTGGCGGCAGCAATCAACGCGCTGGCGGCTACCGGGCCGGCTTCAATCAACCGCGAAGTGGCCCGTTCGCGATGCGCGAATTCAGGAGCATTCAGTTCGGAAATCCAGTGATCGATCTCGGACGGAACCGGAGGGGCGGCGGCGTTCAGTCGCAGCGCAAACAGTCCGATTGCAAAACTCAGAAAAATCAGATTGGCAAAGGCTCGTCGCATGGAGCGTATCGTGCCAGATTCAGTCGATGCCAGCCAGCCCGAAAGGCAAATCGTGGGGCAGGTTTTCAACCGTTGAAAACCTGCCCGGCAGTTGGAGAGTTACATTTTGAATGAATGCCACCGGGACATAATCATTCAAGATTGACTGACAGGGTCGAAAACCTACTCCACAAATTACCGCGCGTGCGGCCACTGGTCTGGGCTATTTCCATTTGTCGGCGAACTGGCCGGTCGAGATGGGAAAGTGGACGGCTGCGGTGAGGCCGAGTTGCCCGGCATGATGATCGGGCCGGCGTTACGTGGCGAACTAGCCGGTCCTTCGGCTTGGCTGCGAAAGAAGAGTTCTGAGTCGGGGAGTTGCCGCTGGGAGTCTAGTTGCTGCCGGATGGAATTCGTTTCGGCATTGTGCATTTGCACAAGCCGTTCGTAGTCGTTCAGCGTCTGGTCACCGGAGGGCGTGGCAATCCAGTTTTGCACCGACGGGGCCGAGACATTGGGGCTACCAAAATTCTGAGCGGCTCCTTGGATCCAGCGGTCGTTACCACCGGCGCGATCCGGCATTGAGGCGCGCGCCGCGGCTTGGTCAAAATATCCCGCTTGCTGAGCGGGATCGGGAGACATCCAACTCGGCCCCCCAATCTGGCTGGGAGTCATCCCGACTGGCGGCGAATAAGCGTAACCGTTCGGTGGCAGCGTGCCAAAATGGTTGGGTGTTTGATACTGCGCTGACGGCGGGAATTGGTCTTGCAGCGAGAATTGCGTGGGCGAATTCGACCAGCTCTGCGGTGCTTGCCAGTGCGGATTAATCGCCGACGATTGAAAGCCGCTCGGCGGCATCTGGTCCGCCGGAGGCATCGGATTCGGTGGCATCTGCGGTGCGAATTGCGGATTGGTCTGTTGCTGGTACGGCGACATCATGAAGTCGTTGGGCGTTCCACTTGGCAAGAGATTGGCCGGCAAATTGGGTGGCGCGGGATACCCGTTATTTGGATTCGGGCCATAGGACGGCGTCATCGGAAACAAACTACCGGCACTCATCCCGTATCGTGCCGCGTCGCGTGCGGCCTCGTCGGCTGGAATCACGTTCGGGCTGAACTGGCCCATATTGGGAAGCGCAGTCCGACCGAATGCGTTCTGAGACGCGGGTTGCTGCGGGACCGAACTAGGCACTCCCGCAGGTGGCCATGAAGGCATGGTATCGAGCGGCAGCGCCGCCGGATTGTTCGGAGTTTGCACCGGCTGTTGACCATAACCGGGACTTGGCGAGGCGATGTTTGGCGCCGGCGCGAATTGCGAATTGGGATTCGCTGACTGATTCGGCCGATTGCTGTACCCGTTAGCGCTGGCTCCCTGCGAGGGATCGTTGGCCGGGTATTGTTGTTGAGCCGGGTATTGTTGTTGTGGTGGCTGTCCCGGATTGGGTTGTGGTCCGATGACCAGCGGGGCGTTAGGAGTTTGCAGATCTCCGCGTGACCTTGGTTGCTGGTTGCTGGCGGGGACGACTCCCGCTCGACCAAATTCGGCTTCGCGGGCCTGTCGCATGGCCACGTCGCGTTGAGCTTTTTCCGCAGCATCTTTGGCGTTGCGATCGGTGATGGCTTTGCGGCGTTGAGCCTCCATCGCCTGCAACATTTGCCGAGTCGCGTCCGGCAAGTTGGGATCAATCGCCGCGGCAGAAGCATCGGCGATCGCGTTTGTTGGTGCACCGTTTGGAAAATTCGGGCCGCTGTTCGGTGGCCAGCCGGCGGGAGACGCCGAACCGGCTTGAGCCACAATCGTCGACGACGAGCGTCGTAACTCTGCCAACTTGTTTTGAGCTTCCGACTCCGAAGATGTGCGCCGCAGCAAGCTCAACGCTTGATCGTTCTCCCCGCGCTGCAGGTAGACACTGGCCAGATTGTTGACAGCATTTGTTTGATTCGGATTCAGTTGCAACGACTGCTTGAGATACCGTTCAGCATCGGCGGTCCGCGACTGCATCAAGTACGAATAGCCGACGTCGTTGAGTAAGCTGGCATCGCGCGGCGCGGCGGCGAGTGCGGCTTGATAGTAACGGTCGGCCTTGGCGAAATCACGTTGCTGATCGGCGATCACCGCCAGACGATGATTAGCCGTTGGATGATTCGGCTGCCGTTGCAACACGGCTTGATAATGTCCTTGCGCCTCGGCCAACGAACCGCGCTGCAGGGCGGCATTTCCTGCATTGAGCTGATCGGAAATCGCCGCCGGAGGCGCACCGCGTTGTGGTGTCACACGGCTGGCGACTTGACCTTCTTTGGCTCGTCGCTGAGCCAAGTACTCGTCATACGGCTGCGGTTTTTTGGCAAACAGCCGAGTCATCGGGTTGGCACAGCCCGACGAAGTCAACAACGCCACAAACGCCGCGTGAAACAACATCTTGTTCATCAACCGACCATCCTTGAGATGAGTCCAAAGGCGTGAATCGCCGTCGTAAGGGGACGACACAGGCGGGAATGGTGGCTCAGGCCAGAACGGCCCAAACCAGGAAAGGTCTACGGAAGGAAGCGGGCTTATAGCCCAGTTGCCGAAATTGTGTCGAGCCAGATTTTTTGCGAGAAATGCAGCAAAATGCCCCGCTACGCATGCGTGCAGAGTGCGGAGCTGATTGCGATGGTTGGCCTCCCAAGTTCTGGCGAACTTGGCTACGGGGGCCGTCCTCATACGAAAAAGTCGGGCAGCAACTCGGCCGTTGGATCGACCGCGTAGTGCGAGAAGTCGGTGATCCCCGCATCGCGCAGTACTTCTTCATCGAGGAAAAACTGGCCGGTTGTTTGGCCGCTGGTCTGAGTCACGATCGCATACGCCGCATCGGCGACAATCTCTGGTTGGCGGCAACGGCGAATAGAATCGTCGCCCCCCAACAGATTGCGCACGGCGGCTGTCGCGATCGCGGTGCGCGGCCAGAGCGCGTTCACGGCGATCCCGTCGCCACGAAATTCTTCCGACATCCCCAATACGCACAGGCTCATGCCAAATTTCGATAGGCTGTAAGCCAAATGCGGCGCAAACCACCGAGACTCAATCGCCAGCGGCGGCGCGAGATTCAGAATATGCGGATTTGACGCCAACCGCAGATGCGGCAAGCACGCTTGCGATGTCAAAAAAGTGCCGCGCACATTAACTGCGTGAATGAGATCAAACCGCTTTGCCGGAGTCTGTTCTGTTCCGGCCAAGAATAGCGCGCTGGCGTTGTTGATCAAAATGTCGATGCCGTCAAACGCCGCGACGGTTTGATGTACCGCGGCTTGAATCTGTTCTTCCGACCGCACATCGCAGACGCACGCCAAGCCACGGCCTCCCGCC
This sequence comes from Planctomyces sp., assembly GCA_031375695.1. Lineage (GTDB taxonomy): Bacteria > Planctomycetota > Planctomycetia > Planctomycetales > Planctomycetaceae > SXKJ01. The sequence continues at coordinate 15,916 of JANMIF010000495.1, read as the reverse complement.
GCATTGATCTGCGCAACGGCTTCATGAATCGTCCCCGGCAAGCGCGGGTCCGGCGTCGCCGTCTTGGCCGCGATCGCGACATTGGCCCCGTCACGAGCCGCTCGCAAAGCGATCGCCAAGCCGATCCCGCGACTGCCGCCGGTGATGAACAACGTCTTGCCGCGCAAAGACATGACGACACCCATAGTACAGGCGGCCCGCCCGTGATTTTCCCGGAAAAACCGAACAGGCGAGCCGCCGGTTCTACGTTGCGGTTACTCGCGGTAACTCCGTGTCGTCAGATGCACGTTCTCGAACGACAGCGGTTCCTTGTGGAGTTGTTCTTTGTTACCGGCAAACGTTTCGTCCGAGCCGGTGTATTCCCATGCGGAAGCGTGGCAAAAATCGGCGTCGTTGCGTTTGGCTTCGCTCTCGTCGGTTTGATGCTCTTCGCGGAAGTGACCGCCGCACGACTCCTCGCGAGTCAACGCGTCGTGAGCCAGCAGCTCGCCGAATTCCAGGAAGTCGGCGACTCGGCCGGCGTGTTCGAGGTTTTGATTGAATGCTTCGCCGGTTCCGGCCACGCGCACGTTCTGCCAGAACTCAGCCCGCAGCGCGGCGATCTCTTGCTCGGCATATTTGAGGCCCGCGTCGTTGCGAGCCATGCCGCATTTTTCCCACATGATTTTTCCAAGCGCTCGATGAAACGAATCGACCGACCGCGTCCCTTTGATATTCAGCAATTTGTTGACACGACCTTTCGCCGCTTCGAGCGCTCCGCGCACTTCGGGATGATCGTCGCCAATTTTCGGCAGCTTCGAAGTCGCGAAGTGATGTCCGATCGTGTACGGGATCACGAAGTACCCGTCAGCGAGTCCTTGCATCAACGCCGACGCACCCAGCCGGTTCGCGCCGTGATCGGAGAAGTTCGCCTCGCCAAGCGCGAACAATCCAGGGACCGTGCTTTGCAAGTTGTAGTCCACCCACACGCCGCCCATCGTGTAATGCACGGCGGGATAAATTCGCATCGGCGTTGAGTACGGGTCTTCGCCGGTGATCTTCGCGTACATCTGAAACAGGTTGCCATACTTTCCTTTGACGACCGCCGCTCCGTCGCGTTTGATCGTATCGCGGAAATCGAGATACACGGCCAGCTTCGTCTCGCCGACTCCGAAGCCTTCGTCGCACGCCTTCTTGGCCGCTCGCGACGCCACGTCTCGAGGCACGAGGTTGCCGAACGCCGCGTAGCGCCGCTCCAGGAAGTAGTCGCGATCATCGTCGGGAATCTCGTTGGCCGATCTCGCATCGTTCGGATTCTTCGGAACCCAAACGCGGCCGTCGTTGCGTAGACTTTCGCTCATCAGCGTCAGTTTCGATTGATGATCGCCACTGACCGGGATGCAAGTCGGATGAATCTGCGTGAAGCACGGATTGGCGAAGAACGCGCCGCGCTTGTGACATCGCCAGGCGGCTGTGACGTTGCAGCCCTTCGCATTCGTTGAAAGATAAAAGACGTTTCCGTAGCCCCCCGTAGCCAGCAGTACTGCGTCACCTGTGTGTGTTTCGAATTCTCCGGTGACGAGGTTTCGCACGACGATCCCGCGAGCCACATCATCCACCTTGATGAGGTCCAGCATCTCGCGCCGAGCAAACAGTTTGACTTTGCCGAGATCGACCTGCCGCATCAGCGCCGAATACGCACCGAGCAACAACTGCTGCCCCGTCTGCCCGCGAGCGTAAAACGTGCGTGACACCTGCGCCCCGCCGAACGAGCGATTCGCCAGCAATCCGCCGTAGTCACGCTGGAACGGAACTCCCTGCGCCACACATTGGTCAATGATGCTCGTGCTGACCGACGCCAGCCGATAGACGTTCGACTCGCGGGCGCGGAAGTCGCCTCCCTTCACCGTGTCGTAAAACAACCGCCAGACCGAATCGCCGTCGTTGCAGTAATTCTTCGCCGCGTTGATCCCGCCCTGAGCCGCGATGCTGTGTGCTCGACGCGGCGAATCCTGAAAGCAAAACGCTTTGACGTTGTAGCCCAGTTCCGCCAGCGAAGCGGCGGCGCTCGCGCCAGCCAGTCCGGTTCCGACGACGATGATGTTGAACTTCCGCTTGTTCGACGGATTCACCAACTTGAGATCAAACTTGTGCCGATCCCAGCGGGTCGTGATGTCGCCGTTCGGGGCGTTGCTGTTCAAACGGGGCGAACCGTCAGTTCGGGGAGGCGTGTGAGTGGCATCAGCCATGTGCGCGGCTTTCTGGGTTGAACGGATTGGTCAATTTCGAGAGGCGGATTATTGGGACTGTCGGAAGTCACTGCAATCAGGACGTAGCTCAGTTGCTCCGCAACTGAGATTCCCGATGTGATTTCTGTCACGACATAAGTCACATCGTGAAGACAACGAAGCTCGGAATGCCAGTCTTGGTAGCAACTCGCCTACGATTTGCCGCGGTTTGCTCCTGGCACCCACAGGACATTGTCCGCTCCGTGGTTGTTACAGACTTGAGCCAGCACGAACAACAAATCCGAGAGCCGATTCAAATAGATGGCGACGTGCGAATTGATCGTTTCCGTTTCGGCCAGCGCGACCACGCCGACCTCGACTCGGCGACAGACGGTTCGCGCGACGTGCAATTGCGCGGCGGCGGGCGATCCGCCGGGCAGGATGAAGCTCGCCAACGGTTGCAGCTTGTCATTGTGGCTGTCGATCCAATGTTCCAACTGTTCGACTTGAGCCGTCGTGACTCGCAGCGGTTCGTAGCCCAGCGGCTTATCGGATTCCGGCACACACAAGTCGCCGCCGAGGTCGAACAGGTCGTTCTGAATCAGAGTCAACTGCCGCCGCACTTCGTCTGGCAACGTAGTCGTCAACACGACCCCGATCACAGAATTCAGCTCATCGGTCCCGCCGTAGGCCGCGATCCGCACATGCGTCTTGGGCACACGAGTCCCGTCGCCGAGTCCCGTTTGACCGCCGTCGCCAGATTTCGTGTAGATGCGGTTGAGGTAAACCATGATTGGGAAATCCGAAATCCCAAGGAAATCCGAAACCCAAATGTCGGGGTCAGCGGCGTGAGTGGCTGGTTCGTCATTCTGGATTCGTCATTTGCTCGATCACTTCTTCTCGACGATCCACACGTTGCGGAAATGGACCGGGTTGCCGTGGTCTTGGAAGTAGAGCGCCCCCGGGCGTTCTTCATCTTTCTGGCCGCCGCCCGGAGTGAATTTCAGTTTGAGCTTGTCGTGAATAACGAAGCCGTTGTGCTTGATCGTGACGACAGCGTCTTCGATTTTCTTGCCGGCATCGTCGAAGCGGGCACAACGAAAATCGACATCGTAAGTCTGCCAGCTCAGCGGTGGCAGGCACATGTTCACGATCGGCTTGGCCACTGTGTAGATGCCACCGCACTCGTTGTTCTCACCAGTCAGGCCAAACGAGTCGAGAATTTGGCATTCGTATTGATCGACCAGGTACATTCCGCTGTTGCCTCGACCTTGCCCACGCGACGTCGGCATGAACGGCGTGCGGAACTCCAGATGCAGTGTGAAGTCTTGGAACTTCTGCTTGGTCCGCGTGCCGACTCCCAGCAGATCGCCTTCTTGGATTTTCCCGTTCTGCCACGCGTCGACATTCTTGCCATCGAACAGCACGATCGCCCCTTCCGCCGGTTTGGCTCCGAGCGTGTCGGATTTGCGTTCGATCTTCTTGGCTTCATATTTCACGTTCTCTTCGGCGATGCCGCTAAGCACTCCGTCTTTGATCGTCCCTTTGAAGTTAGTGCCGGTCAGTTCGACGACTCCATCTTTCGTTTCGCCTTTGAGCAGAACTCGCGTCTTGGCATCCCAGCCGGCACCGGGAAGACCCTTTTCTAGCAATACGATGTCGAACTTTCCGTCACCCAGTGCGATGACTTGAGCACCCAGCTTCAGTTTAGCACCGATCATCCCTTCGTATTCGCCTTGCACTTTGAAATCCGGCCCGGCCAGCGCCGGATCAGTAAACGCCTCGCCCCCTGCGGCCAACGCGAAGGCCGAGGTGGTCAAAGTCCAAAGGGCAGTCATCCCCAAAGTCATCAATCGTCGCATGAAATCGTCTCCTCGAAGCTGTGAATCGCGCCGTCGCGTTCGATGGTGTGCGGCGGTCGGGCGGTGACTGTAGCAATCGCTCAGATGACCGGCGAGTAATCGTGAATGTAGCCCGCTCTCGGCGAGAGCGGGCTACAGTTTTGGTTCGTCGATCACTGGTTCGTTCGCCAAACAGCGCAGCAACATGTCGGGGTGTTCTTCGACAAGCAACAACTCGCGATGCTTCATTTTGATGAAGCCTTCATGGACCGCGTGATCGACCATTCGGACCAGCGGTTCGTAATACCCGCCGACATTCAGCAGACCCGTCCGCTTGCGATGCAGCCGCAATTGTGACCAAGTGACGACCTCGAACAATTCCTCAAAGGTTCCGAATCCTCCGGGTAACGCAATGAACGCATCCGACAACTCGGCCATCAGCGCTTTGCGAGCGTGCATTGTCGAAACGACTCGCATGTCTGCAACACGCGGGTGCAGCAACTCGGTCGTGGCCAACGTTTCTGGGATCACTCCGATCACGTCGCCGCCAGCGTCGAGCACCGCATCGGCGATAACACCCATCAACCCGACACTTCCGCCGCCGTAGACCAAACCGATTTCCGACCCTACCAATAGTTGCCCCAACTCGATTGCAGCCGCTTGATAACGCTCATCGGCCCCGACCTTCGATCCGCAGAAAACACAGACTCGCCGCAGATTCATCGCGAACTTTCTAACGATTGAGTCGACTCGACATTGTCCAAACGTTTAGTGAAACGGCTCGCGTGTTCTTGAGAATTGCCGTTAAGCTCAACGCCTGTTTGGCGAATCACGCTGCGAGCTTCCGATTAACGAGTTTGCCATGATCACCACTTCAAGTGAAGAAACTGTGACAAATCGAGCGACCGGTTCAAACCCCACGTCACTGGTTGAGCGAATCCGAATCGCGCTTGGCCCCGCCTTGCCGGGGATCGTGTTGGATTTGATTGACGCGATGTCGCTGACCAGGATTGCTGGCCCGCTGGTCAGTTTTCCCGCTGGGTTGGCCGTGGGGATTTGGCTCAGTTCGTATTATCCAATCGCATTTCATTGGCGATGCATGATCGCCTTGGGTTCAGGGTTTTACACGCTCACTCCGGGAACTGAAGCGATTCCACTGGCAACGATCCTGACCTGCCTCGGACGATTTGTCGAAGCCGGAGCGGACTCTGACAAAACGCCGCAGCCGAGCGCCGAGTCGGCAAACTCCGCGACGGAAGACCGGTCGCGTGAATCCGAGCTGGCGACGTTGGCGGAAGTCGAAGTTCGGCGGACCAGCCGTTCGGACGCAAGTTGCCCGGAGTGCGGTTCGGCGTCATTGCGGTACGGTCAAGTCGGCCAGAAGTTTTTCCCGCAGGGATCAAGCCTCTGGGCAAAAGGGCACGAGATTCATGCCTTTGTCTGCCTCGAATGCGGTTTCGTTGGGCACTATTTGGCGAGTGATGACCTCGGCCAGTTGGATCAACCGAAAAGTTGATTACGGTTTCGGCCTGTTCTTGCCATCAACAAGCACGACCTTGGGCTGAACGTCATGAACTTCCGGTTCCTCAAAGCTGGCGTAGGAACAAATGATGACCAAGTCGCCAGGATGCACCAAATGAGCGGCCGCGCCGTTGATGCAGATTGTACCGGAATTCGCTTCGCCTGGAATTACATAGGTCGTCAGGCGGTTGCCATTGTTAACGTCGTAGATTTGCACCTGCTCGAAATCGACCAAGTCGGCCAATTCCATCAAATGGCGGTCGATCGTGATACTGCCTTCGTAGTGCAGGTGCGCGTCAGTGACGGTGGCTCGGTGAATTTTCGACTTCAACAAAATGCGTTGCATGACGCGGCTTGTATTTGATTTCCGATCTCAAACACAAGAAACCCGAAATGCCGAACGATTGGAAATCACTTTATTGAATCCGCACGACGGCATAAACCAGAAACGGTGGGACCACGAACCGCAACCGGCCGTTCGCGAACTCGAACTTCAAGGCGATCGGATCAGGTTGTTCCGGCGTTAACAGCTCGACCGATTTGACCGGCGCTGAGTCTGTCCAGTGCAGATCGACGGCCACTTGTTCGACTGCAATCGGCTTCTCATCAATCAGGCCGCGACCGGCACTCTGTTTTTCAGGCGGCTCGTCGCGGTTGTAGTTAACGAGGTGCAGCGTCCGTTCGCCAAGTGAGACCGTCATCGACGCATCCGGTTGCGACAACGAAACACGCACGGTCTTTGGTCCATCAAATCGGCTGAGGTCGTCCGGACGTGCCGGCAGTTCCGCCATGTCGGCAGTCGCGATGACTTGTCGATAACTCGCGGCGACCTCCGGCGTCACTGTGTCGTCCGGGCGAATGTCGAACAGCACATGTTCGTTGAGAAGTTGCAGGCCGAATTCGCGGAACCGCGCGAGCGGTTGGAGATCGCCGTTGTGAATCGCACGGCGCGGGAACATCAGCAAGACTTCGTGCCGCGGCCGATTGCCGCGAAAGAGTACGTCGTGCCGGTGCAGGAACTGGTAATACCGCACGATCTCGTCGCGTGCCGCCGGGTCGGTGAACCGAGTGTAAAAACCCATCGGAGTACCACCGTTCGCCGCCAATTCGGAGATCGCCACGCGGATGCGAGAGCTTTCGTATTTCCCCAACGTGAACGGCTTGTCGTCGAATGCTCCACGAATGAACCGCGCTTGGAGAGTCCCCTCGCCCAGAATCCCGTTCGCCAAATCGGTGAAGTAAGCCGCGTCGCCGGTGCTGTACCACAAGTACGTCTCGTCGCGACCCCACAAGTCGGCCGGCAACAAACACCGTTCGTCGCCGCTGACCTGATTGAAATTGCCCAAATGATTCCACTGTCCAACAATCAAATCCGGCTTGATCGACCGGCCGTACTTCACAAAGACTTCGTCGAACGCCCGCTTGTTCGCGATCTGCGAAAACCGCAGCATCTCGCGCCGCAGAGGAGTCGATTCCTCCGGCTTGTGCCAACTCGCGATTTCGCTGAATCGATGTGCGGCCAGATTGGCTATTTGAAACTTCGCGTTCAATTCCTCGGCCGTGAATCGCTCGGCCAGATATTTCTTGAACTCGGCCACACAGTGCGAGCACAAGCAGTTGTGCCGGTAAAAATAATTGATCATGAAGCCGTCGCAGCCGAGGTCGATCCCATGCTTCGTCCAGGCTTTCAGCACCGACCGCCAATGCGGGTTATTCAAACAGCCCCAGTATTCTTTCATCCCGCCGATACTGTAATTGTTGACCGAGATCGGCTTTCCGTCGGCATTAAGTTCCAGCAACTCCAGCGGATCGGCAACCGGCTTCGGACCGAGCCATTCGTCATTCCACAGGTTGCGATAAAAGTGAAAGAAGCCGCGCGGAGTTTTCTCGTTTGTCTGCGGATCGACATATTCGGGATCGCCGACCAGAAACTTTACGTTGATGTGCCCGACGACTTTGATCCCGCGCTCGTGAATGTCGCGATTCAACTTCCGCAGCCACTCACGATTCTCGTGCAACCCAACCAGCGGAAAATGAGCCGGATAACCCTTGCCATGCGGCGTGTGCGCCAGGCTCCAAAAGTGAGCCCCATAAAATCCGACCTGAGCAATATCCGGCTTGGCTGCTTCCAAAAACGGCAGATAGCCAGGATCAGCATATTCGGCCCAGTGAGCCACCAACGTCGTGAACTCCGGCCTCGCTGGCACGCGATCCTCCGCTGCCGCGGAAGCCATCAGTGTCACGGTCACTAGGAAATACGTAAACGTTCGCACCGCTGCCTCCGTTGTTTTCACGCCAGCAACTCGCGGACGATCTGAGCGTGTGTCACTTCCGCATCCGTTAAGCTTGCCTCTCGGCCATCGTTCGGGAACGTGAGCGATTCGTGTTCCAGGCCGAGGCAGTGCAGCAGCGTGGCGTGTAGGTTGTGGACGTTGACGACTTTTTCGACTGACTCGTAAGAAAAATCGTCCGTCGCGCCGTGAGCGTAGCCGCCTCGAAAACCGCCGCCAGCGAGCCACAACGAAAACGCTCTGCGGTTGTGATCGCGGCCGTCCGGGCCTTGTGACACCGGCAGTCGACCGAACTCGCCCGTCCACATCACGATCGTGTCGTCGAGCAACCCGCGCTGTTTGAGATCTTGCACGAGCGCAGCACTCGGCTGATCGGTGCGCGCAGTCAGGCCTTTCAGGCTTTCGGCGTTCTTGCTGTGCGTGTCCCACGGCTGGCCGGACATGAAGAGTTGCACGAACCGCACGCCGCGCTCGATCAATCGGCGAGCGATCAAACAGCGTGTGCCGTATTCGTCGGTCGCCTTTTCACCGATGCCGTACATGACTTTCGTCTCGGCGGTTTCTTGCGACAGATCGAGCACTTCCGGGACGGCGACTTGCATCCGCGCGGCCGTTTCAAAATTTGCGATCCGCGCCGCCAGTTCGTTGTTCTCCGGATGCCGCTTCAAATGCGAGCGGTTGATTTCATCGAGGAACCGCAATTGATTCCGCCGAGCCTGCGGCGAGACACCATCCGGCGTTTGCAGATTCAAAACTGGCGACGGGCCAGAGCGAAACACCGTCCCTTGATACACGGCTGGCAGAAATCCGCTGCTCCAATTTTTCTCGCCATCGACTGGCAACCCGCCCGGATCGGCGAGAACAACGTAAGCCGGCAGGTTCTCAGTCTCCGTACCAAGCCCATAAATCGCCCACGAGCCAATCGTTGGCAGGCCAGGAAAAAACTTCCCGCCGTGAATCAACCGAAGAGCCGATTCGTGATCGACCGACTCAGTACTCATTGAGCGAACCAAAGTGATGTCGTCCGCGATCCGCGCCGTGTGCGGCAGCAACTCTGACAACCTCATGCCGCACTCGCCGCAGCTACGGAACGCATACGGCGAACCGAGCACGTTGCCGACTTGCTTGTCGAAGTGCGCCTCAATCGCTCCGGGAAACGGCTTGCCATGATATTTTTGCAACGCCGGTTTCGGATCAAATAGGTCCATTTGGCTAGGGCCACCATGTTGAAACAAGCAGATGGCCGCTTTTGCTTTCGGCCGCATGTGCGGCACGAGGCTCGATTCAGCGCGACCACGATTTTCGTTCGCCAACAACGACGCCAACGCTATGCCGCCGATCCCGGCGGATTGTCCCAAAAACGCGCGTCGAGTCGGATTCAACATGTTTGCGCCTCACGGGACTTGTCTGACAGATTCATGGGACGATGAGGACGAATAGGACCAATGCCTCAGATGCGATTCTTCCTATGTCCCATCAATCAGTCCAATCACGCCAGCAGTTTCGTTACCACATTCCCGCCGACGTCAGTCAGCCGGTAGTCGCGGCCTTGGAAGCGGAACGTCAGGCGTTTGTGATCGAGGCCCAGCAGGTGCATGATCGTGGCTTGCAGGTCGTGGACGTGGACTTGGTCTTCGGTGATGTAGTAACCGATGTCGTCGGTTTGGCCGATCGATTGGCCGGGCTTCACGCCGCCGCCAGCCAGCCACATCGTGAAGGCTTCGAGATGATGGTCGCGGCCGGGGAGCTTGTCGCGCGGTTCGCCTTGCGGTGTGCGGCCGAACTCGCCGCCCCAAACGACGAGCGTGTCGTTGAGCAACCCGCGCTGCTTGAGGTCTTTGATCAGCGCGGCGGCCGGTTGATCGGTTTCAGCACAGCGGTCGTCGAGAGCTTTGCCAAGATCGGTTCCCGGATTGCCGTGATGATCCCAATCGGTGTGATAAAGCTGCACGAACCGGACGCCCCGTTCGATCAGTCGCCGCGCGAGCAAGCAGTTTCGCGCGAAGCTCGGCTTGGCCGTGTCTTTCAGGCCGTACATGTCGAGCGTTTCTTTTGTCTCGTCACGCAGGTTGATCAGGTCGGGAGCGCTCGTCTGCATCCGATACGCCATTTCATACGCCGCGATTCGAGTGGAAATCTCCGGGTCGCCGACGAGCTTCAGTCGCTCGGCGTTGAGGTCTTTCACGGTCGAAACAAAATCGCCTTGTCGCTCGTCCGAGACTCCCGCTGGGTTCGACAGATTCAAAATCGGCTCGGCCCCGTTGAGCAGCGGCACCCCCTGATACGTCGTCGGCAAGAAGCCGCTGGCCCAGAGCGGCGTGCCACCGCGCGGCCCGCGCGGCCCGCTGTGCATCACAACGAAACCGGGCAAGCTGTCCGCTTCGTTGCCGATGCCGTAAGTCACCCACGCTCCCATCGAGGGTCGCCCGCTAAACCGTTCAAAGCCGGTGTTCATGTACAGCTTCGCCGGGCCGTGATTGAAGACTTCTGTCTTCATGCTCTTGATGAACGACACGTCATCCGCGATCGAACCGAGATGAGGCAACGCTTCGCTGATCGTCGCCCCGCACTCGCCCCACTGCCGAAACTTCCGAACCGATCCCAGCAGCGTCGCGTCTTTCTTCAGAAACGCGAACCGCTTCCCCGCTACGAACGATTCGGGAATCACCTGCCCGCTCATCTCATTGAGCTTTGGCTTGGGCGTGAACAATTCAAGCTGGCTAGGCCCGCCAGCCATGAAGAGAAACACGACCTGCTTCGCCTTCGGAGCAAAGTGTCCTTCGCGCGGAGCCATCGGATTCGTCGCACGCGCATCGCCGCTCGCTGCGATTGCCACAGGTGACGCAAACCCGTTCTCCCTTGCCAGCAACGACGCCAGCCCCAACGATCCGAGACCAACTCCGCTATTGGCAAAAAAGTGCCGCCGAGTCGTTTCGCGAAGTTGCAGTTGTTCGAAATTGTCCATGGAGTTCACTCCTGCCAGTTTCAGGCCAACTGGCTCGGTCAGCTTACTCCCGCGTGATGAATTCATCCAAATTCAACAGCACGCGGGCGATGGCGGTCCAGGCGGATTTGATGGGGTCTTTGTTCTTTGCGTCGGTGGCGAAGGCGGTTCGTTGAGCGTTCAGGAATTCGCGAAGCTTGCGGAGTTCGACGTCGCTTGGCGGGCGCGAGTAACACATTTCGACCGCTTGCCACAACCGGGCATCGTCGCTATCGGTGACGGACGGCGGCGGGGTCGGTAGCAGCGGGCCGAGTGACATGATTTGGTCGGCGAGGCCGACGGCGAATTCGTGGAAGGCTCGATCATTCGCCAGTGTGAGCGCTTGCAACGGCGTGTTCGAGCGGTTGCGGCGAGTACACGTTCCGTTCGCATCGGGAGCATCGAATGTCGGCAACATCGGGTACGGACTGCTTCGCCAGAAATAGGTGTACATGCCTCGGCGATATCGGTCGGGGCCGGTGCTCTCGGCCCACGGCTTCTTTTGCTGCGTGACGATGTAGATTCCTTCCGGCTGCGGCGGGTTGACCCCTTGCCCGCCGAGCCGTCGCGTCAGCAAGCCGCTGGCCGACAGACAGACATCGCGAATCAACTCCGCTTCCAGCCGGATGCGCGATTGCCGCGCGAGCAACTTGTTCGATGGATCACGCTCGCGCAAGTCAGGCCGCAGGTGCGAGACTTGGCGGTACGTTGCGCTCGTGACGATCAGGCGGTGCAGACGTTTGAGCGACCAGTTCGTAGTCCCGCCTTTAGGCGGAAGCGTTGTCGCATCAGACGCTGTTCCACCTAAAGGCGGGACTACGAACTCCGAAGCCAGCCAATCAAGCAACTCGGGATGCGTCGGCGGATCGCCTTGCGTGCCGAAATCGTTTTCGGTTGCGACGAGTCCGGCACCGAAGAATGCTTGCCAGGCGCGGTTGGCGATGACTCGCGCGGTCAGCGGGTTGTCGGGCGAGCAAAGCCAGCGAGCGAATTCGATGCGCCGCGAGTGTAGCCCGCTCACGCCGAGAGCGGGATGTGTCTCGTTCGCAGCCGAATTTGACTCTTCAGAAGTCGATGCCAGGCCGAGACGGGCAAGAGCACCCATCCTACTCAGCACCGCCGGTACGCCTGGTTCGACGCGAGCACCGTGGCGGAGGAAGTCGCCGCGAATGTGAATGAACGTGTCGCGCGGCTTCGCTCGTTCGCGCAGAACGAGTGTTGTGGGGATCGTCTTGTTGTGTGCTTCGAGCTGTTTCTTCAATAGGTCGAGTTTTACCGCCAACGGTTTGCGGCGCGGGTCGGTGTCTTTAAAGGCTGTTTCAAGTTGCGCGACCTGTTGCTTGGTTCGTTTGTCGGCCGGAGTCGTGATGAGTTTCTTGATGCTAGCCGGGACAGACAGCACGTCGGCCGCAGCACCGCTGACCGAGATGCGGAAGCAGCCGACGAGATAATTTGGCTGTGAGTGCAGCTGGTGCATCTTGATGATCAGCTTCGATCCGGCCTTCGGGGCGATCGGTTCTTTCGGAAAGAAGACCGCTTCGCGCGGCACGTTCAGCATTTCGGCCGACCCCGGTTTGACGTTGATGGCCCAGCCAGTTGTCGGCTTGCCGTCAATCGCGTCGCTGACGGGATAGCCTTCTTGCGAATGATCTGCGATGGCGCGGGCCAAGGGCTGAGGGCTGAGGGCTGAGGGTTCGGATTCGATGAGCACCTCAAATTCGTTCAGAACGAAATTCCCGTCGGCGCGGCCGGGGCCGTTCATTGGCAAGCTGTTGTGGTTCAGAGTTTCCAGTCGAATCGCGGTGATTGGCATGTCGCTCGGCGGGTCGAATGTGATCGTGTAGACGTCGTTGGCCGGCGTGCTGAAATCGACAAGCAACGTTGTTCCGTCGATCTTCGTCAGCGTCGCACCTTTATCGGTTTTCCAGACAACCGGGTCGAGCTCCTGCCAGCCGCCAGCCGACTGCGACGCGACCGAACGTTCCCAATCGGGCAGACCTTTGAGCAATTCCGCATCGAGCTCCGTCAGCGGCTTTTCGACCGCCGAGACCTCGGCGTTGAGCCGTGTCTGTTCAGAGAGTTGCTCGGCAGTCGGCACCGGAATGCTCGGTTCATCGCATTGATTGAAGACGGCGAATACTTGGTAAAAGTCACGCTGTGTGATCGGGTCGTACTTGTGCGAATGACATTGAGCACACCCAATCGTCAGACCGAGCCAGGCCGCTCCCGTCGTGCTGACGCGATCGACAACCGCCTCAACGCGGAACTGTTCCTGATCCGTGCCACCTTCCTCGTTGACTAGCGTGTTGCGATGAAAGCCCGTCGCGACAAGCTGCTCGGTCGTCGCGTTCGGCAACAAGTCGCCCGCCAGTTGTTCGAGCGTGAATTGATCAAACGGCATGTCGGCATTGATCGCGTTGATGACCCATTCGCGGTACTTCCAAATCGGCCGAGCTGAATCAATCGTGAAGCCGTTCGAGTCGGCATACCGCGCAATATCAAGCCAATGCCGCCCATGCCGCTCGCCATAAGCCGGCGACGCCAGCAACCGATCCACCAGCCGCTCATACGCACCCGGTTCATTGTCGCCGACGAATTCGCGCACCTCGTCAGGCGTCGGCAACAGTCCAAGCAAATCGAGCGTCAACCGCCGAATCAGCGTCGGCCGTTCCGCTTCCTCCGACGGCGGAAGTTTCTCACGTTGCAGCCGATCGAGAACAAACGCGTCGATCGGATTCTGAATCTTGGATTTGAAATTTGCGATTTGAGATTTGAAATTCAGCATCGCCGGTCGCCGAATCGGTTGAAACGACCAATGATCGCTTTTGACGGCATCTTCCTGCGCCGCCGCATCGCCGGCCGGGAGTTTCGCTCCGCTGTCGATCCACTTCCGAATCAATTCAATCTGTTCATCCGGAAGTCGAGTTTTTTCATACGGCATCGCGGTGACTTCGCCTTTGCCGATCAATGCCTGAAACAAAATGCTGTCGCCGCTTTTGCCTGGAACAATTGCCGCACCCCGATCGCCTCCCTTGATCGCCAGCGACGCAATATCCAGCCGATAGCCGGATTCGTTTTTCTCCGACTTGTGACAATCGACACATTGCTTGACGAAGATCGGTTTGATCTGCGTTTCAAAGTCGATGTCGTCGGCAACAGCTTTCGCCGAATCCTCGGCTCCAGTGGCACGAGTCAGCCCCAACGGTCGCACATCCGGTGAATTGGACAGGCACAAACTCGCAAGCCACCAAGCGACAGGCAACAAAACCAAAATCTTCAGCCAGCATGACTTCATGAGCGGCTCCAGATTAGAACTTCAGCAACTTCGGTGAGCGAGAGCCGTACGGCTCTCAATCAGGCAGGACGAATCGAAATCGGGACGCCATGCTAACATCGCCCGGAAAACACAGGCAACGACTGACCTGGTGACTTTCCGGTTTTTCGAGGCTATCGTATCGGCAGTTCTGGGCCAAATGCTGTTCGCAAGATACTTTTGAGGTGCGGTGATGCGAACTTCTCGAATTCCGATTGCACTGTGCCGACGAACTCGACCCGGTTTCACGCTGATCGAACTGCTTGTCGTGATCATGATCATCGCTTTGCTGGTCGCGCTGTTGCTGCCAGCAGTGCAACAAGCTCGCGAGGCAGCACGGATCACAGAGTGTCGAAGTCACCTGAAGCAAATCGGGTTGGCATTGCATGGGTTTCATTCGACGTACAGAGCGTTCCCTCCCGCCAATCTAAAATCGCGTCCCGGCGATCCGGCCGACTTGACCTGCGGCGGCACGAATCCAACGTGGTTTGTCCGTATATTGCCGTACCTGGAACAAAAGCCTTACTTCGAGAAGTGGGATGTTTGGGATACATTCGCCAGTCATCCCAAAGAAGTTCGCGAGCAGTCGATCTCGGTGTTTCAATGTCCGACTCGGCGCGGCGGACAGGATGTTTGTTCCGATCAGAAGGTCAACATTACGCTGTCCTGCGGCTGCACGGGCGTGACGAAATTTCCGGGTGGTGCGACTGGCGACTACGCGGGCAACCAGGGAGACTTGAGTCCGGGGGCGAACAGCTTGCCGACCGATTTTTATTGGGGTGGCAACGGGACCGGAGTCATCATCGCCAGCCGGCCGCGCTGTGATGACATGAGCCACCCGATTCACTGGATCGACAAAGTCCGTCTGACGGACCTCGAAGACGGAGTGACGCACACTGTGTTGGCTGGCGAACGGCACCTTGTGCAACGCAAGATGCACATCGCCCTGGACGATATCTCGATCTACGACGGTCGGCACTTGCCGGGATTTGCTCGCATCGGTGGGCCGGGAGTTCCGATCGCCCGCAGTCTCCAGTTCGCAGATCCGAATTTTTACAGTTTCGGCAGTTGGCACGACGGCATTTGCAACTTCGTGTTTGCCGATGGCCGAGTCACCGGGATCAACAACTTGATCAATACCGAAGTGCTCGGCCATTTGTGTCATCGCCGCGATGGCCAAGCGACCGAGACTCAGGAGTAGCTCGTGCGAGTCACGACTCCAATCATCGCCACATTGATCGGCCTCTCCGGTCTACTGCTCGGTTGCAGTTCCAAAGGCCCCAAGTTAGTGCCGGTCTCTGGCCAGGTCGTCTTTGAAGACAGCGTCGCGATGCAAGGGGGCACGATTGAATTCACGTCGATCGCTGCCACGCCGGAAGAGGGCATTTCGTCTCGCGGCACAATTGGCCCCGACGGAAAGTTCCAACTGACGACAATCCAAGAGGGCGACGGAGCGGTCGCGGGCGAACATCGAGCCATCGTCATCGTCAACTTCGGCGCCGGCTTGATCGAACACAACCACGACGCCAAAACGCTGCGGCAGCCCGACAAGAAGTTCGCCAAGTACTCAACCTCTGGCCTGAAGTTCACGGTCAAAGCGGGCGAGACAAATCACCTCCGCGTTGAGGTGCAGCAAGCCAAGTAACCCGAAGCTTCAGCGAGGGCGAACGTTCCACACGGCGATGAATCGTGAGTTTCGTAAATTGCTCGCCCTCGGGAACGGCAGATGAAAACGTACCTTGGGATAGGCTTCCAGCGCT
>JANMIF010000454.1:0-82397 GCA_031375695.1 Planctomyces sp. | reverse complement strand
ACGCTTCGGGTAAGTGAGGTTTTTGTGTTTGGCAATTTCGGACGCACGATCGTCAGTGGCTTCAAGAGTCTGCTGCTGCACAAGCTGCGGGCCAGCCTGGCGATGTTGGGGATCTTGATCGGCGTGACGGCCGTCATCTGGTTGGTCGCGCTGGGCGAGGGGGTCAGCTATCAAGCTCAGCAGCAGATCAAGGAACTGGGCGCGACGAATGTAATCATCAAGAGTGTGAAGTCGCTGTCCAAGTCGGCTTCGGCGGACAACTGGTTTGTCGAATACGGGGTGACTCGTGACGACTACGCGCGGATTCGCATGATTCCGACGGTGATTCGGTCGGTCCCGATGCGCGAATACGCGAAAGAAGGGTGGCATGGCGAACATTCGTGCGAAGTTCGGCTACTCGGATGTACTCCCGATTATTACGAGATCAATCATTTGAAGATTGAACGCGGGCGGTTCCTGGAAGACCGCGATCTATCGGATCGCGACAACATCTGCGTGCTGGCGGCCGACGCGGCCGAGAAGTTGTTTCAGGTGGAAGACCCACTGGGCAAGGCAATCAAGATCGACAGCGATTTCTACACGGTGATCGGATTGACGGCGAACCGTCTCCCTTCGGCGTCGATCGGCGGCAGCTTGGAAGGTCGCAATTACAACTTCGACATGTACATCCCCATCAGCACGTTTCGCGCGCGGATCGGCGACCAGATCATGACCCGCAAGGCGGGGGGGCGCGAAGGTGAAATCGTGCAACTCAATCAGATCACGGTCACGGTCGATCACATCGAAAATGTGGAAGCAACCGCCGAGGTGATCAAATCACTGCTCGAAAAATATCACAAGAACTCCGATTACGCTGTCATCGTCCCGAAGGAATTGCTGCGGCAAGCGGAGATGCTGCGGATGATGTTCAACGCGTTGTTGGTGGTGATCGCCGGTATCTCGCTGCTGGTGGGCGGGATCGGGATCATGAACATCATGCTGGCCACGGTGACGGAACGGACTCGCGAGATAGGAATTCGCCGTGCGTTGGGGGCCAAGCGTCGTGACGTGATCCAACAGTTTCTGGCGGAGACCGTGGTGCTGACCGGCACGGGAGGCGTGTTGGGCATGGCTTGTGGATATCTGTGCCGTCCCGCGACAAACGGCATTCGCTGGGTGCTGCAAAACTGGTTTAGCGACGTTTGGAAAACACTGCCGCAACATCTGCAAGCTTTGGAGCCGATGTTTGCGACGTGGTCATTCATCGTGGCCTTCGGCATCTCGGTCGGAGTGGGAGTGCTGTTCGGTCTCTATCCGGCCCGTCGCGCGGCGATGATGGACCCGATCGAAGCGTTGCGACATGAATAGCGACTTGGAATCTCTTGATATTCGTCGTCGGCAAGAGGGCTGTTCGCGATGGCGACGATTTCCGAAGCGTTCACATTGGCCGTGGAGCATCATCGAGCCGGTCGATTCCAAGCGACGGAGGAGGCCTGTCTCGCGCGAGGCACTGCATCGACAGTTTCCGTTACCGTGCGATTGAAGCCTGCAGTGATTCCTCAGAATTTGACGTGCGACTTCGTCGCGGCGAGCATTAGAATCTCGCGAGTCACCTTCTTGGAATCCGACTGTCTTGAACGGAAGGTGTTTCGATGAGTTCCGCGAAACTGGCCGAGCCATCGCAGCCCATCAAGTATCCCGGAACGGAAGGCGAACCGACGGCCGAAGATACGATCCAGTACAACACGATCACCACGGTCAAAGGCAGCTTGGAGATTCAATTCTCCAACCATCAGCTGGCGTTTTTGGCTGCTGATTTGTGTTGGTATCCCCAAGAGCGACAGCGTGCCGATTTACGAACAGCTCAGCTTCCAAACAAGCTGCGTGCTGTGGGAATCGACCTCGTCGATTAATAATGCGATGCCGGACTTAGCCAACAGCAGCTCAAACGAATCGGAGATTGCGCGGCTGGAGCCGCACAACTTGTTAGCGTTGTCGTTATACGGCGTGTTGCTGCGATTTGCCTGGATATTCAAAACCGAGAGCGTGATCATCCCCGCCTTCTTGGATAGCATCGCGGGATCCGGTTGGCTACGCGGGTGCTTGCCGGTATTGAATCGATTTGGACAGAGCTTGCCGCCGATGTTTTTCGCGCGGCGACTGCGAGCGGCTCAAGTGAAGAAGTGGAGCTTGCTGGGGACGTCGGTCGGGCTGGGCTTGTCGATGATTGCCGTCGCCGTTTGTTGGATGCAGCGAAAGAGTTTTCCGAGCGTGTGTTTGCCGCCGTTCTTCTTGCTGTTGTACTTGGCGTTCTTCGCGTCGAACGGCTTGAACCAGCTGGCCTTCGGAACTCTGCAAGGAAAACTGATCCGGGCGGACCGGCGCGGGGAATTGTTGGGGCTGTCGGGAATCGGCGGCTCAGTGGCATCGGTCGTCGGTGCGTGGTTCTTGTTGCAGTATTGGCTGAGCTTGGAGGGTCACGGGTTTGGCTGGATCTTCGGCTTTTCGGGGGTCGGGTTTTTGCTTGCCGGCGTGACTTGTTTCTTCGTGCGCGAGCCGGCCGATGTCCCGTGCGACGACTCAGCTGAGCGACACGGCGGGCTGAAAGACTCAATCCAATTGTTGCGTCGCGACGCTCGGTTTCGCTGGCTGGCGTTGGTGGCGATGCTGTTCATTGCGATTCAACTGCTGTTCCCGCACTTTCAAGCCTTGGGGCAACGGCATGTGTCGCCGGAGCAGATCGGCTTTCAACTGATGCTGTGGGTGATCGCTCAAAACGTAGCGGTCGGCGTCTTCAGTTTCATTTCGGGAAAGCTCGCGGACCGCTTCGGCAATCGGCTGTCGCTTCGCTGGCAGGTGTTGGGGACCGCCCTCGTTCCACTGTTAGCGTTGTTGTTCACCAGTGGCCTGAGCGGATTTGAACCGAAGCACTTCTGGCTGACATTTTTCTTTCTGGGTCTGACGCCGGTGACAATTAAGACGCTCACGAATTACGCCTTAGAACTTTCCGAAGCCGACCAACACCCACTTTATGTGAGCACGCTGCACGCCTGCCTGGCTGTGCCGTTCGTTTTCTCACCTCTGGTCGGCTTGTTGGTGGACCGGATGGGATTCGAAAAGGTTTTCGTCGGCATCAGCGGGATCATCACACTCGGCTGGCTGGCCTCGCTACGGCTGGTCGAGCCTCGACATCAAATAAAAAACGCTCAAGTGTTGCCTGAAGCACTGGAGACCTGAGGATGGGATCGAACACTTGATTGCCCATCCGTTCGCTCAACTCGAATCGTCAAGCTACCATCTTGAGCGAGAACAAGATCACATCAATTCGACGGTGCTCCCTCACATGACCACTCCGACCAGCGTTTATCAAGCTCGGGGCATCACCAAGGTGTATCGCATGGGCGAGGTCGAAGTTCATGCACTGCGGGGCGTCGATTTGGATTTGTACGAAGGGGAATTCATTGTGTTTCTCGGCCCGTCGGGGAGCGGCAAATCGACGTTGCTGAACATTCTGGGCGGACTGGACGTGCCGACCGCCGGAACGGTGATGTATCGCGAGCAAGATCTGACGAAAGAGGACGACACGCTGCTGACGACGTATCGCCGTAATCACGTCGGCTTCGTATTTCAGTTTTACAATCTGATCCCCAGCCTGACCGCTCGCGAGAACGTGGCGCTTGTCACGGAGATCGCCAAGAATCCGATGATCCCGCAAGAAGCTTTGGAGCTAGTCAGCCTCGGTCATCGGCTGGATCACTTTCCGGCCCAGCTTTCCGGCGGCGAGCAACAGCGAGTGGCGATTGCTCGCGCAGTGGCCAAACGCCCCGATGTGTTGCTGTGCGATGAACCGACCGGCGCGCTCGACATTCAAACGGGCATCGTCGTACTGGAAGTTATCGAACGAGTGAACCGCGAACTTGGCACGACGACCGCAGTGATCACGCACAACGCCGCGATCGCGGCCATGGCCGACCGCGTCATTCACGTCGCCGACGGACGCATCACGCACGTCGATCGTAATACCCACAAGATTCCGCCGAGCGAGTTGCGCTGGTGATATCGCGCGATATTGAACGCCTCAAACTTGTCAAGAACACTGAGGGCACAGCTCCAACCCACGGTGAAACAACCGTACTATTGCCACTTCGGGTGAGTGCGTTACGTCGCTTCCGTTTCGTTGAGCTTTTTCTCCAGGAGTTCGACGCGAGACTTCAGCGCCTCGATATCCTCGCATCGAGCGACTTTCATCGACGTCAGCAGCTTGTCGATCCGCTCGTCGATGAGCGACTCCAATTCGTGCCGAGCCGTTTCGCTGACCTTCACGATCCCAGATTTGACGATGCCAAGCTGAACAAAGGCGTGATTCACACGGCGATCAATTTCTGATTCCAGATCACGCCGCGCATCAGTTCCCTTTTGAATCAACTCCTCCTGAAATTGCTCCGATTGCTCCTTGGAAAGCTGGGCTCGTGCGGATACCGATTTCCCAATTTCCACGAGTTTTTCCCGAGTGAGACAGGCGACCCCCATTCCCAAATAGAGCGATTGCTTAATCAAGTCGAACATCATCAAGTCTCCTGAAGGTGGTTGCGAGTCAAATCTCAAGGGCAAGCGCCGCACCACGGTGGAAACGTTACCAGGAACACTCGGCTGTTGACCATGCTCTTGGCTTCGTGCATGCCGTGGGTTCAAGCGGCGTGCGACTTTGGGCGATTCCGCTCATTGCGGCTTCGTCGGCTCAAACGGAGGCATCTGAATTGTCAGAGGTGTCTTCACTGTTTCTTCGATGATGATGACGACAGGGAGTACGCCAAGCCTCGTGTTTTGCACGGACCTTGTTCAACGAATGCTTATTTCGGCGGCAATGGACCCAGGAGCGTATCGTGAGCGGTGTCGGACGGAATCACTCGCAGACCTGGTTTGTTGTCCGATTTGCCCAGTTTTCCAGAGCCGGGTCGGCGGCCGAGCAACCTCGGTATGCCGGTTGCTTCCCGTCAGGGACCATTGAGGTCAAAATCCGCCGAGGCGGATGTTCGAGTTCCTTCGGGCTTCAATTTCTGACGTGGTCGTATCATGCGTTTGGACAACTACTCCACCGAAAATTTCTACGATGAGATGTTCGACTCTTGCGGGGAGCCTCGCTCGCAGGCCGAGGCCTTGGCAAAGCGATTGGCTTCGTTGTCGGATGGCGAACTGGTGCGACGGCAGAAGGCGGCCGACCTGACATTGCTCAACATGGGGATCACGTTTGCTGTTTATGGACATGAAGCGGGCACGGAAAAAGTTTGGCCGTTCGATATTGTTCCGCGCATTGTGGATGCCTCCGAATGGAGCAAGATTGAACGCGGCCTGAAGCAACGCATTCTGGCGCTGAACCTATTCGTGGCCGATGTTTACGGCCAGCAGCGGATTCTCAAGGAGGGTGTTGTCCCGCAAGAGTTGCTGTTTTCGGCGCCGACATATCTGAAACAGTGTATTGGTTTGCGCCCCGCTGGAGGCGTGTGGTGTCATGTCGTCGGGACGGATTTGGTTCGCGATTCAGACGGCGAATTCTATGTGCTTGAAGACAACCTCCGCTGCCCGTCGGGAGTCTCGTACGTCATCGAGAATCGCGAGGTGATGAAGCGAACATTCCCGCAGATTTTTGGCGGACTGAGAATACAGCCGGTTGAAGATTATCCAGAGCGGTTGCTCGAAACGTTGCAGCACGTTGCTCCGGCCAACGGACAAGTTCCCAAAGCGGTCGTGCTGACTCCTGGCATCTACAACTCGGCCTACTTTGAGCACAGCTTTCTGGCACAACAAATGGGGATTGACCTAGTTGAAGGTTCGGACCTCGTGGTGTCAGACGGTTATGTCTGCATCAGGACGACTCGAGGTCTACAGCGTGTCGACGTGATTTACCGCCGCATCGATGACACGTTTCTTGATCCGAAAGCTTTCCATCCCGACTCAACGTTGGGCGTTCCGGGGTTGATGGATGTTTATCGCAAAGGGCGAGTCGCTCTGGCTAACGCACCGGGAACGGGGGTCGCGGACGACAAAGCGATTTATGCTTATGTGCCCAAGATCATCAAATTTTTCCTGGGCGAAGAGCCAATCCTAAACAACGTTCCGACCCGAGTTTGCTGGGATCACGACGATTTGAAGTATGTGCTGCATCACATGGACCAACTGGTTATCAAGCCGACGAATGAATCGGGAGGCTACGGCATCTTGATCGGACCGCGCGCGTCATCTACCGAACTGCGAGAGTGCGCGGATCACATCAAGGCGAACCCACGCAACTACATTGCTCAGCCGGTGCTGTCGTTGTCTCGTGTGCCGACGATCGTGGACGATCATCTGGAAGGCCGGCATGTCGATCTGCGACCTTATGTCTTGTATGGTAAAGAAATCTTCGTATTGCCGGGCGGATTGACACGAGTTGCCCTCCGTAAAGGTTCGCTGATCGTGAATTCATCCCAAGGCGGGGGCAGTAAAGATACCTGGGTTCTGGCCGAACCGACTCGCGAGGAATTTGCCCGGCGGTCGAACTTCCGTGAGTTTTCCACCAACGTTCCCGCGATCGCATGAATCGTCACCATTGAGCGTTCAAGATGTTGAGCCGAGTTGCTGATTCCATGTTTTGGTTGAGCCGCTATATCGAGCGGGCGGAGAACATTGCGCGTTTTCTTGACGTCAATTTGCATCTGACGCTCGACCTTGGCGACAGCATCGACCAGCAGTGGTCTCCGCTGGTTGCAACAACCGGCGATCACGAAGTCTTTGAGGAACGATTCGGACGGCCGACTCGCGAGAATGTCTGGCAGTTCCTCACCTTTGATCAGGACAACTCCAATTCGGTCGTGTCCTGTCTGTATTCGGCTCGCGAGAATGCCCGCACGATTCGCGGCAGCTTGCCGTCCGAAGTCTGGGAAGAACTGAACAAGTTCTATTTGTTCGTGCGTGGGGCCGCCGTCGCCGAGACGGCCGAACGAGCCAGCGAATTCTTGTCCGAGGTAAAACGTTTCAGCCAACTGCTGGGCGGCATCATGGAATCATTGATGTCGCGCGATGAAGCTTGGCATTTCGCACGCATGGGCCGCAGCATCGAGCGAGCCGACAAGACGTCGCGGATTCTGGACGTCAAATACTTCATCCTGTTGCCAACATCCAGCGAAGTGGGGACACCGCTCGATGTGATTCAGTGGTCCGCCTTGTTGAAGTCTGCCAGCGCCCTGGAAATGTATCGGCGTGTCCGCGGCCGAATTACGCCGGAAAACGTGGTCGGATTTCTGATGCTCGACCACGACTTCCCACGCTCTGTACGGTATTGCCTGCATCGCGCCGAAGAGTCCCTACGGGCAATCACAGGTTCACCCGCCGGCTCGTATCGTTCACTGGCTGAGCGGCGGATCGGTCGCTTGCGCGCAGAATTTGAATTCACCCAACCGGCCGACATCATCCAGATCGGACTTCACGAGTTCATCGACTCGTTTCAATCGAAAGTCAACGACCTTGATGCTGCCGTCTTTGAAGCGTTTTTCGCGGTTCGGCCACTCGCGATTGAGCCGACGTCAGGCACGATGTCGTCACAGAGCCAGACGCAATCTAGCTTCGCGACTGAGTAACTCGGCCCACCGTTAGGATTCGCGATTAGGATTCGCGATCGCAAAGCCTTTCGGAACCTGCTCTTCCAAGAGCAGCGAAGCTCTGCAACGCACGGTCATGGACGGAGAAGTTGCGCGGAACTTACTGGACAAGCTCGACCGGCGGATTCAGCCGCACTGGAAAAGTCTGCCTGATCGAAACAAACCTCCCGATTTGCTCAGTCTTCGCTGAAGTCAAAGACTCGCAAAGTACGATGTTGTCCAGACACGAATGGATGCGCTCGTCGAGCGAGCGCCCAGTCCCCCCAACTGGCACGGAGGCCAAAATGGTTTTGCGGAAGTGGCTCAGCTCTTTTGTCAATCTTTCTCCCACCGATCGCGCTCGTCGTCGAGCGCCCAATCAGCCGCAGCGAGAGATGCAGGCGGCACCGCAATTGATCGCTGAGGCCCTCGAAACTCGGCAGGTCTTGTCGGCAGTCATCGCGGGCATTGAGGTCGATCGGGGAGTCGATCCTTCCGACGAAATCACGAATAACGGGACGTTCGACGTTCACGGAACGGCGACTGGCGATTCGGTATTGCAGATCACTCGCAACGGACACTTCGCCGGAGCGATTTTGGTCAACAGTGATGGTGAATGGCGGTTCGCGCAGACGAACTTGGGGGAGGGAACCTATGAGTTCTCGGCGAATGATGGCGAAGGCTCGTCGTCGCTAACGGTTCAAGTTGATAAGACTGCGCCGACCGCGACGCTCTCGACATCGTTGTCGATGGCTCATCCGACGAACGCGGCGGCGTTGCCGATCAGTCTCAACTTCAGCGAAGCGGTCGCGGGTTTGTCACTAGGAGATCTGGTCATCGGCAACGGCACGGCCAGCAATTTGTTGGGCAGCGGCGCAAGCTACACGTTCGACGTCACTCCGACGAGTGACGGTGCGGTAACGATCGGCTTGAACGCGAACTCCATCATCGATTTGGCTGGCAACAACAATTCGATGTCAGCCACTCTGTCGCTCGACAGCGATCGGACGGCCCCGACCGCTCCGAGCGTGAGTGTTCCCGGCGTAAGCAGTCTGACGAACTCCAACAGCGCGACGATTTTCGGTTCGGCCGAGACGGGAAGTCTCGTGCGGCTGTATCGCGACGCGGACGGTAGCGGCACGCTCAGCGACGGAGACACGCAATCTGATCAGCAACAATTGGGAGTGGGTGCATCCAGCTTCTCGTTCAATGCGGGACTGACAGCGGATGCGAACAATCACTTTGTGGTAACGGCGACTGACTCGGCGACGAATGAATCGATGGCGAGCTTGGTGCCGACGATCACGCAAGACTCGACCAATCCGATGGCGTCGATTTCCTTCGGTCTCACGGGACCGACGAATGCGGCGATCATCCCGGTGACCGTCAACTTTTCTGAGGCCGTGATCGGTTTCGATGCCAGCGACATTTCGGTCGGCAACGGCACGCTCAGCGATTTCGTGAGCGTCAGCGACACGCAAGTGACCTTTAAAATCGCCCCGACGGCCGACGGCGAAGTGACGATCGACATCGCAGCTGGAGCAGTCATTGACGCGGCCGGCAATTCGAACAACGCGGCGATTCAAGCCAGTATCGTCAGCGATACTTCCAAACCGACGGTC
This sequence comes from Planctomyces sp., assembly GCA_031375695.1. Lineage (GTDB taxonomy): Bacteria > Planctomycetota > Planctomycetia > Planctomycetales > Planctomycetaceae > SXKJ01. The sequence goes on along the minus strand of JANMIF010000454.1, from coordinate 73,183 downwards.
TCGTTCACGCCGATGCTTAGTGACGCGACGAATGTTTCGCCGCTCCGAGTAACGGTGCAGTTCAGCGAAGACGTTGTCGGATTGAACTTGTCCGACCTCTCGATCACCAACGGCAGCGCAAGCGATCTGACCGGCTCGGGATCGTCGTACTCGTTCGATCTCACTCCGGCGGCCGACGGCGAAGTGGTCGTCTCGTTGGCCAAAGATGCCGTCACCGATGCGGCGAGCAACACCAACAACTCGGCCGACTATCACATCCAGTCGGATCGAACGGCTCCGGGCACGCCGAGCATTTCCGCACCGGCAGTGGTGACTTTGACTAATGCGACTTCGCTGCAAATTACCGGTTCATTGGCGGCGGCTGAGGACGTGCTCGTCCGCGTCTATCGCGAATCGGACGGAAGCGTCGCCGGGACGCAATTGCTGCTCGGCGGCCTGACCGAATTCAGCATCTCAGTCGCGCTCACGGCGAACTCTTCGGATCGTTTCCTCGTGACGGCCAGTGATTCGATCGGCAACGAATCGAACAGCGTCACGACTCCGGTCATTACCCAGGACGCACATGCTCCGCAGACGACGGTTGCGATCTCGAACGCGAATCCTAGCAACGCGGCCACGCTGTCGGCGTCGGTCAGCTTCGACGAAGACGTCATTGACTTCACGGCGGACGATGTGACGGTCGGCAACGCCACGCTCAGTCATTTCATGGCGGTGGATGGCGCACACTTCACATTCGATCTCACGCCGACGTCTGACGGAACCGTGACTGTCGATATCGCGGCCGGTGCGGCCAGCGACGCGGCCGGCAATACCAGCGATGCCGCGAGCACCTCGATCGGCAGCGATCGGACGGTTCCCGGAGTGAACCTCGTCGCTCCGGAGGGTCCAACCAACGCGGCGACGATTGACTTCGCGGTCACGTTTACAGAAAGCGTATTAGGACTGACGACTGACGATTTCAACGTGATCAACGGCAGCATTCTGAGTCTGACCGGCAGCGGGGCCGAGTATCTCCTGCAAATCACTCCGACGGCGGACGGCGAAGTGAGCGTGAGTCTCACCGATGGTGCGACGTCCGATGCGGCGGGCAACACCAGTAGCGCGGCGTCCGCATCGACGGTCAGCGACCGCACGGCTCCAACGGCGTCGATCTCGTCGAAGTTAAGTGGTCTGACGAACGCAGCTTCAATTCCGGTCACGATCACGATCAGCGAAACGGTCAGCGACTTCAGCGCGGACGATGTCTCGGTCGGCAACGGCACCCTCAGCGATTTTACCGGACACGCATCGAGCTACTCGTTCAATGTGATTCCAGCGGGTGACGGCATGGTGACCGTCGATGTCGCCGATGACGCTTCGCACGATGCGGCCACAAACGGCAATTCGGCCGCGATGCAGTTCTCGATCGTCAGTGATCGCACGGCTCCGTCGTTCTCACTGATTTCCGCGAGTAGTAATCATCAGGAAGGTGTGGCGGTGACGGCGGAACTCGGAGTCCACGATGCCTCCGCGATCTCCACGCTCAGTTGGAGCATCGACGGCGGGCCGTTCTCCACGAACAGCGAGGGTTTTGCCGAGGGCAACTCGGCGGCGACGATCAATTTTACGCCGCTCGATAACGGCAACTATCAAGCGACACTCACGGCGACTGATGCGGCCGGAAACTCTTCCACTGCCGACCTCGTTGTCGAGATCAACAACGTCGATCCGACCGCGAACGCCGACACGATCTCGCTGACGGGCGAAGAAGGGGGCGATTGGGACGAAGGGGACTCGTTGATTTACGAAGACGATGTTCTCGAAGGGGGCGGTTTGCTCGACAACGACACCGATCCCGCCGGCGGCAACGATCCGTTGACTGTTGTCGGTTTCGACGCGATTAGCGAACACGGCGCGCTCGTGTCCGTCGGCAGCGACGGCAACTTCACCTACGACCCAACTCATTCGAAAGATGCACAGTCGCTCGGAGTCGGCGAAGTTGGATTCGACACATTCGGCTACACGATCTCGGACGGCGACGGCGGAACGAGCAGCGGCACGGTCACGGTCGAGGTTCACGGAGTCAACGACGCTCCAGTGTTCAACGACACGACGGCCGTGCGGCTTGAGGCGATTGATGCCAACGACATCTATGGACAAGGGGTCGACATTGAGACGTTCTCGCTCGATCGCATTGATGAAGTCGATGTCAATGACTCGATAGGCATTGCGGTGATCGGCTTCAGCCGAGCCACGACGCGCGGCGACTGGCAGTTCTCGACGAATGCCGGCGGCTCGTGGACGACGATCAACAGCATCGGCGAATCACACGCGTTGCATCTCGTCGCCGATGGGCAGACTCGGTTGCGGCTACGTCCCGATGGATCGCACACGGGAACGGCTCGGCTGACCGTGCGAGCTTGGGACGGCTCGAACGATCTCGGCAACGGCAGCTACTCCGCAGTCACCAGCACCGGCGACACGACGGCGTATAGTTCGGGCACGATCACGCTGCGGCAGACGGTTCTGTCCGCCGCACGCGATGCGACTATCGCGGTCTCGGACACGTTTGAGACCGCCAGCTTCGGGCCTTTAGGCAAGTTCGCAATCCACGAAGGAGAAGAAGACGTCCCTGAAGCCGACGGGCCAGGGGACGACTTCGAGTCCGACGACGTCCCGGTGATATACACGCTAGGCGGTGGCTTCGAGTTCGGCAGCATGAGCGGTAATGTGCTCGACAACGACATCGATCCCGATTCGCGATTGCCGGAGGACGTCCGCGTTCACTTCGCCAGCAATTTGGACTTTGGAATTCTCGGCCGCATGTTCGGTGGCTCCGACGAAATGCTGCCGATCGCCGTCACGCACTTCGGCGTGATGACGCACAACTCCGACGGCAGCTTTGATTACCACGCCGAGCCAAGCTTCTTCGCGTCGCTGGCCGAGGGAGAAACGGCCCTCGACGGCTTCAGCTACTTCGTGAACGACGGGCGGTTGACGAGCAACGTCGCAGGCGTGGCGATCATTCTGAACGGCGTGAACGACGCTCCGTTCGCCACAACCGAGCTGTCCAATCAGACCGCGACCGAAGGGCAGAACTTCTGTCTGCGTCTGCCGGATGGTTTGTTTACGGACATCGACAACGGCGACTCGATCACGATCACGGCCTCAACTGCTGATGGCGGCGAGTTGCCGGAATGGCTCAGCTTCAGCGACCACGATCAATCGTTCCACGGCACTCCGTCCGAGTCGGATATCGGCCGTGTGGCGCTGCGAGTGACCGCGACGGACAGGCACGGCGCGGCGGCCTCGATCGACTTTGATCTGGAAGTAGGCAATGTCAACGATGCACCGACGGCCGGAACGCTGGATAACGCTTCGGTACACGAAGGAGAGACGCTGACTCTGACATTACCAGCAAACCTTTTCCACGATGTCGATGCTGGTGATCAATTGAGTCTGTCAGTCAGCGACGATCATGGTGGTGCTCTGCCGAACTTCTTCGCGTTCGACGCGGACACCGGCACGTTGACCTTCACGCCCGATTGGAGTTCCTCGGGAGTTTATGCAGTCGTGGTGACGGCGACCGACTTGGCCGGTGCGAGCGTCTCGACCGGCTTCGCGGTGACAGTGATCGACACCCGGCTGGCGATTCATGTGATCGGCCACGCGGACGCACTAAACGAAGCATGGTCACTGTTCACCGACGACGCAGGGCTGCTGCACATCACTCGCAATGGTGCCGACGAGATCACGCCGGTGTCCCTTGATGAGGTGTTCTCGGTCACGCTCGACGCGGGCGATGGAAACGACGCGGTGGCCCTTGCCGCATCACTCAACGGCGCGGACGAAGGACACGATGGGGGCGGTGACGGACAAGACGCCGACGGCAGCGGGTTGTTCATCAACCTGGGAGCGGGCGATGACTCGGTTGATGGGACGCTGTTGCAATTTAGCATCGTAGTGACCGGCGGTGACGGCAACGATCTCATTCTGGGCGGTTCAGACGCAGACGTCCTTTCCGGTGACGCGGGAAACGATACGTTGATCGCTGGCGGCGGTGATGATCTGGTGCTGGGCGGCGACGGCAATGACACGCTGCGAGGCGGTGCCGGAAGTGACGCGATGGATGGCGGTGCTGATAACGACCTACTTGTCGGCCAAGGTGGCGGCGATCTGCTGATCGGTGGCACAGGCAATGACAACGTCGATGGCGGAGTCGGCAACGACTCGATCGTCGGCAACGACGGCAACGATTCACTGATTGGCGGCACCGGCAACGACGTCATCATCGGCGGAGCCGGCAACGATACGCTGCTGGGCAACGAAGGGACCGATACTCTGATCGGCGGTAGTGGTGTCGATAGCCTCAGCGGTGGCAGCAGCCGTGACGTTGGAGTCGGTGGTCAAGGCGATACGACAAATCGCGGCGGTGAAGGACATGCCGATGCGGGAGACATACTCACCGCAGACATCGAAACCGTCAACGAGACGTTCGACATGAAATACGATTGGGAACTGACCAGGAAGATTTGCCCAACAATGATGTCGTGATCGGAGTGGGTCATTCGAGGAGCGGGGTCACTCGCCTTATTTCACTCTCGAAACAACGAAGCCCGGCGTCTAAGAAGACGCCGGGCTTTGGGCAAACCCTAGAGGTCGGTTGGCAACGATTAGATGCCATCCAAGGCCGCGAGCATCGCGGGTGTCAACACAAACGATTCGTCGATCACGTCTCCACTGCCGACGACTACGTTGTCGGTGCCCGAACCGGTGGAGATAGTGTCGGCACCAGATTGACCATCAATCTGATCCTCGCCGTCGTTTCCCAGAGCGATGTCATTTCCTGCACCGCCCAAGAGTGTGTCGTTCCCGTCGCCGCCGGTCAGGGTATCGTTGCCGGCACCACCATTCACGATGTCGTCGCCGTCGCCGCCAGCCAGACCATCGTTTCCGGCTCCTGCCAGCAGCGTGTCATCACCATTTCCGCCAACAAGCTCATCGTTTCCCGCATCAGCAGTGATGGAGTCGTTCCCGTCGCCGCCGCGGAGTTTATCGTCCCCGATTCCGCCGATGATGGTGTCGGCGCTGAATCCGCCGTCGGCGGTGTCATTGCCGTTTCCGCCGTTCAGCGAATCCGAACCGGTACCGCCCAGCAGTGAATCATTGCCGCTGTTTCCCAGCAGCGTGTCGTTGCCAAGGTCACCGATGAGGGTGTCGTCGTTGTTGCCGCCATCGAGTGAATCGTTGTCGAGATCGCCATTCAGGCTGTCGTTGCCATCGCCGCCCAGAATGGTGTCGTTGCCATCACCACCGAAGGCACGATCGTTCCCGGCACCGGTATTGATCCGGTCGTTGCCCAAGCCGCCGATCACGATGTCGTCTCCCGCATTGCCATTCAGTGAGTCAACGCCATCGCCGCCGTCGATCGTGTCATTCCCCAAGGTGCCATTGATCGTGTCATTACCGTCCCCGCCATTCAGACCCAGACGCACGCCACCCAGATTGGCGGTCGCCCCCTTCACACAGTCGTTACCGACATCAGCGTTGACAATCACGACGGTCGGCGCGACGCCGCTCAGATCGTTGATGGTCACGGTGTCATTGCCAGCTGCCGCATTCAGCACCACGTTGGTCACGAGATTGGAAATCGTGATCGAGGCCGCCCCGGAGGTCACGGTCAACAGGCTGGACGAATTCTTGCCGATCGTGAAGGTGTTATTGGCCGCCGTTCCATTGATGTTCGCCGTGTCCCAACCCGTCGTGTTGGTCAGCACATCGACGCCATCGGTCGTCCCGTTCCAGACGGTGTTGTCGTCGCCTGCTCCACTGTTGATGGAGTCGTCGCCCGCTTGGCCTTCGAGCGTGTCGTTCCCGTCACCACCGTTCAAAGTGTCGTTAGCGGCTCCGCCCAAGAGCGAATCGTTGCCGTTCCCGCCATCCATCGAGTCGATTCCTCCAGCACCATTCAGGAAGTCATCACCAGCTCCTGCCAGCAAAGTGTCGTTGCCTTCATCGCCCAAAAGAGTGTCGTTTTGATTTCCCGAAGTGGGCTGTGGCGGTGCTGGCGGGGGCGGAGGTGGCAGATTGCCAACAGTCCCGGTGACACCATTTACGATCGCTGCCGCCAACCCCGTTGCATCACCGGGATTGATCAGAAAGTACAGCGAAGCGTTCGGTTGAATGTCATCCGCCGAAGCTCCCGGTGTGATCCCATTCTCCAGAGCACCGGACGTCCGGTTAATCGCTCCGGTCAAACGAGCCAATGCTTCCAACTGGATGCGCGGAGTGGCTGCCGGGCCGACTGCCGTTCCTAATCCGACCACTTCGATGTTGTTGGCGATCAAGGCATCAATAGTGGCTTGAATGCGGGCACCTCGGCCTTGAGGCGTGGTCGTCGATGAACCGGGAGTGAAGGACGAAGCCGGCACCGTCACGCCTCCCACACCGGAGTAGGGATTGATCGAGTCATTCTCGAACTTAAAGCCCGCGTCAGTTGCTAGCAGCACGATATGGCGCGCGCCAGTTCGGAACCCGACGCCGCTTGTGGAACCAGCGATGGGTGCCGTTGGAGCCAAGACGTTATTTGCCGGATCGGCCGTGAACGAGGAGTAGGCTGGAGCGTCGCCACCGGCCGTCGGATTTGTTTGCGTGGCCGCCAAGCCCGCCACGCCGCTGTCGGTCGTGTCGCCGTCGTTGTTGCCATCGAAGCCAACTCCGGTCGCGACCTGGAACAATCCCTCAATGTCCGATTCCGGCAGGTCACCACCACCACCAGGAGTCGTGCGGGCCAATGCGGCATTTATGGCCGCGGTGAATCCCACGGTGTCATCGGTAATGATTGGCTGATTGAGGATGAACGGTCGATCGCCATTCGCGGCAAGCGAATAATCCTCGAACCGACCGATGCCGAACGCCAAATCCGAGCCTGGGTAATTGGCTTGCAACTGGGCGATGATGGAAGGAAACGCCGTCAGAATCGTGGGGCCTGCCGAAGTAAATGTACCGGTGTCGTCCAACAGCAAGAAGATGTCGAGCACTGGCGGCGGCGGCGAGGCATCATCGTCGAAGATACGTCCCTCCGCCGAGGCATCGGCAATCGCCGCATTTACGGCGTTGGAAAGATTGACAAAGAATGTTTCCGCATCGGACTCATCCAGCGTGTCACCGAGCACGCTAACGGAGATCGTCTTGCTGGTCTCACCAGCAGCAAACGAGAGCGTTCCGTTCGTCGCGACGTAATCGCTGCCAGCCGTAGCGGTGCCACCGGCGTTCGTGCCATTCGAACTCGTGGCATAATTAACGGTGACGGGCACACCCTGCGCAACCGACAAAGTTACCGTGAAGGTCGCGAGGCGGCTGCCGGAGCTCCCTTCCGGATTAATTTGCACGTCGTTGATGGTGATCTCGATCGCTCGCGAGTCGAGCAGATCATTACCGATGCCGCCGTCCAAGGAATCGGAGCCACCCGTGGCGATCAGCGTGTCATTGCCCGATTCGCCCAGCAGCGTGTCGTTGCCGGTCCCGCTGTTATTCTGCGAGCGGAAGTCGTCATAAATGACGTCTTGGTCATTACCCCCCAAGAGCTGATCGCTGCCGTTGCCTCCTTCGAGCGTATCGTTGCCGGCCTCACCGTTGACGATGTCATTGCCGTCACCCCCTTGCAACGAATCGGCGCCTTCGCCTCCAAGCAGTTGGTCAATGCCAGCGCTGCCGTCGGCCAGATCATTGCCCGATTGGCCAATCAACGTGTCGTCGTTATTGCCCCCTTCCAGCGAATCATTATCGGCGCCACCCAGAATGGAATCATTTCCCGCTTCGCCGCGCAACGTGTCCAGCCCTGATTCGCCATTGATGAAGTCATTGCCGTCGCCCCCCAAGACGGAATCGTGGCCGTCGTTGGCCGAGATGCTGTCGTCACCAGCACCGCCGTTGACAATATCGTTTCCGTCACCGGCACTGATCGTGTCATTGCCCGCGTCGCCATCCAGGCGATCGACGCCGTCGCCTCCGATCAGGCTGTCATTACCCGCTCCTGCCGTGATCGAATCGTTACCGTCCCGGCCATTGAGCGTGTCGGACTGTGCACCGCCCGTCAGCGAGTCCGCGCCGTCGCCGCCGTCAAGGTTATTGGCGATACTCGGGCTGCCGATAATCGTGTCACTCCCGTCACCGCTCGCCACGGAGATCCCTAAAAGCGGGTTACTGAAGACGGCTGCTGTCACACCGCTGAGGTCAATGACATTATTGGAATCACTGCCGGTAATCGTGATTTGCGTCAGTGAACTCGCACTTGTGTTGGATGAAAACGTCCCCACATTGACGCCATTCGCCAGAACTTGGACCTTGCCGAGATTCGTCGGATTCTCGCGAACCGTGATGCTGTCCGGTCCATCCGAACTGATGTCTAATTCGGTGCCGATTACCAACACGGAGACAGTCAGTAATGAGCGTTGCTCCAAGAGTTCCACATAACAGGTTCGTTCCACTGAGACATTTCGGCGTATCGAGCGAGTTAGTCGATCTTGAAAAATACGAAGCCATGATGAACGGCGCATGGAAATGTTCTCTTCTCAAAAGGGTGGGGGAGGAGTCAACGGCCCTGGTTGCCAAACTGCCGAGGTTCGCGGGAAGACCACCCGGACGAAGGACGGAAGTTGCCTTCAACTCATTCTTGGATCAGCTTCGGCTCGACATCCAGTCACGGCACGAAGTGCCCCAGCGAGTCGATCGCCTAGCACTGGATCATTAAGAATGTTTCACTCACACAGCATGTCGAACAAGTCAGGTAATCGCACTTCGGCCCGCGATTCGCTGAAATATGATCGGAACCACCGCGACCGTTAGCAAGAGAGATAGTTCTTAAATATCTTGCCAATCTCAACGTGTGAACGGCGACTAAACCCGATGGCTCAACCGGCGTTCCGGGGAAGTTGGATTGACGAGGGTTGCGACGAGCGATTCCAGCAATGATTTTCGGTGTTTACATGCGTTGTGGACGAACGTAAACGCCACCCACGCCGAGGTGCTACGAACGGTCACTTGTGGCAAAGGCTCGGCGATCGGCTCGACGGGCGGAGTTTCGAGCGTAGCGGTCGTGGCGGTCGGCTTGACGGTAGGCTCGGATGGCTTCGGGGTGCGCAGTGGCCCAGGTGTCGGGGCGGAGTGGGGCGTAGTCGGTGCTTCCCGACAGCAGCGAGTCCAGAACGGATTTCAGGTACGAGTAGACGTCGAGTTCGTTGCGTAACGCGCTGCTCAACAGCGTCAGGAAGTTGGCGGCGCATTCGCCCGCCAACACACTGCCGATGAACAGCCAGCTAATTCTTTCTCCCGATGGCCGCTTGCTTCATTGGTTGTTCGACGTAGTTGTTGTCGATCAGGAGGCGGCCGTCGGTCAGGTAGTGCGACCGCCTCCGAGATGCCAAACGCCGCCGCCGTCGTCCCGACGGATCAGCCACATAACCAAGAGACTTCACCGCGATCCCGTCCCCCAGCCCAAGGAGTCCTCAATAACCCAGCGCCAACAAATTCAGCCGCCCCGCGCCGCCATTTTCAACCGTCGTCAACATCCCGTATGAAAATCACGATGGCGTCGCCGGTTTCCACGCAGCGGGCCGCCACACGCACATTACGGAATTGCTCCGAAACGGTGCCGCGTTGCCAGAAGCACAAAAGCTGGCCCGTCACTCGGACATCAAGCCTGACGATGCGATATGTGCATATTGGCCTGGGTGACCAAGCCAAGGCTGTCGCGAACCTACCAGCCAATGCGCTGCATTTCGGACGTCTCTGATCGGCAATCGGTGTCAGCGGATGGCACCACGCCCACCAAAAGAGAACGCCTAACCCCCCCCGCAATCGCAGCGGGGTTAGGCATTGATTGTCACCCATTGGTATTCGGTGACAAAGTGGAGGCGGGAGGACACCAATAGAACTTTTTGTAACCGGGGCCAGAGGCTTTGAAGCCACGACAACTTCACTGGTTCGATCGCTCGCTGCTCTGGTTTGAAAATCCTTTTGAACTTGGGCAAATGACTTTCTAATTACTGGCCAATTACTGCTCATCATCCCATTTTTCAATTCTAAGAGGCTTGTCCAGATGTCGAGATTCCTGTTCTCGCTTCGCACGGCTAGTAACGGCGATGACTGCCAGATCCGTTGAAAAGTTGTCGCTGACGGAAAATGTGAAAACGATCTGACGGTTCTGTTCAAAGTACTGAGCCCGAACGTCTCCCGAGGCCGGTTCGAACGGTTGATCCAGCTCCTGCTTTCCCAGTTCGACGCGAAAATCGGACAGGCTCTCGCGTTGTTTTCCGAGAGCGTTCGCCATCGTCACATCGGTGACTTTAACCTGAATTTTTTTTCCGTCGTCCGATTGGGAGGCGGCAAGCTGCCATGTTTGCTCGGAGACAGTGATCGTTTGAGATCCAGCGAGCAGTTCCTTGAGCTTCATGAACTGTTCCGGCTGGGAGCGAGCCATCTTCCAGAACGCTTGAACCTCAGGCTTTATTTGACGGGCGGGCCAATTCTCGATGGTGATGTGCCATGCGGGGACGGATTGATCGAGTTCCAGTTCAATCGTGCGTGAAAACTCTCGGCGCCCTTTCGCTCCCTGCGGTTGGACACCGATGAAGATTTCCGCAGGCCGGCGGACGAATCCCAAGTCGTCGTCGCGATCGAGGGCGACGACGATCTCGGCTCGCTGATTTGTCTCGTCATAGCGGGCGGAGTGGTAGCCAAAACGGGTCGGTTCGTCTTTCGCGTCAAGCGGCACATCTGTCGGCGAGTTGAACAACTTCATTGATGGTTTTTTGAGGTGCTGAAGCCATCGCTTATCCAAATCGAGGTCGAACACCAATCGTTCGCCACCACTGAGTACCACTGATGTGTCCTTACAATTGGGAAATGACACGAGGTAGCTCCCGGTGTCGAGTCTCTTCACCACTTCTCCCAACGGCGCTTCCCAACGGCTGTTTGCGTTGGCCGAGTCCGCAGACGTCACGCGGTACTTGCGCGAACGAATGGCATTTTGAAGGGTGCGAGCCAATGCGACACTGTCGAGAGCTAGATCCATCTTTGCACCAAGATCTTGCTTCAGTTTATTGAGCGCGTTGATTTCGGCCGGTTCCCAATTCCCAAAGGCGACGAGCTGCAACGAGAGTTCTGGATGGTTCTTAAACAGATTTTTGAGGCCGTCGTATCGTGCTTTGGAATTACCGTCATTCCACACGCCGTCGGTGATGGCCACAATCAATCCACCCGACTTGCCGTCTCCAGTCAACGGTTTGGTTGCCTCTATGATCGATCCCAACAGCGGCGTGTTGCCCCAATAGGTCAGTTCTTCGACTTTCTTCTTCAAACGCGCAAGTTCCTGCTGATTCAACTTCTGAGGTGTCGGCTTACTGGACAGCCATTCGTAATCATGATTCCAAAAATCAGCAGGCAGATTGTCTGGGGGATTCTTCCAGATCGGATTGAGTTCGGTGTTGTCCCCTTTTTTCTTGCCGCGATGGCCGTACGCAATCACAGCGACTTTCGGTTCCTTGTTAGGTTCGACGGCGTCTGCGTTCAAGGTACTTAGTGTGTCGCGCAGCACTTGTTTCGCCACATCGATTCGCAATGGACCGTTGCCGATAGGCTCATTCATGCTCAACGAGCAATCGAGAATGAACACGATTTCGGGGGTGTCGGAACCTCTGACCACGATCTCGCCTTTGCTGGGCGCGGCGAGCGACACGATCTCCACGCCCTGTGGCAGACAGGGATTGACGAGAATCTCGTTCGTGTTCCAGAGACGCCCACGGAATAGAAGCCGTGGGTGGACAGGAATCGGATCGCAATTGGAGCCGGCGTTAAGTGAATTGGAGGCACTTTTTATCGTGAATTCCGCCGTCGCGCTCTGGTCGAAAAGGGCACGCCGCTCGGTGGGTAAGATTTCCAAGCGAGGCGGATCATCGCGACCTGGATCGAGCCACAAGGCGGCGAGACCCAGCGGAATATCGGGTGACTTCGTGGCCGAAAAGTTCATGGTTTGTTGGCGACCGAGTCCCAAATCCAAGCGGCCGGCTTTTTGGACTAACTCCAGCTTCGCCAACCTTCGCGTTTCGAGAAATTTTTGGGTCGCATTGCTGGCTTCCTCGAATCCCGGTTGCCGCAGTTCCAAGTTGATGCGTTTCGCGGCGTTCACGCATTGGTCGGCCACTAATTGGAACCACGCTTCTCCCGGATCATTCTCGTTTCGCTTGCCCCAAAAGTCATCGGCGTAGCGCTCAGCTTGCCACAGGCACAACGTGGCCCATTCCAGCTTGCGGCACGTTCGCAATGGGTCGTCTTTTTCCGGGATAAGGAGTGCGTCGTAGCCATGCAGCGTGCGGGCAGCGCACTCGGCACGCCACAAGAGTTGCAGGGAACGTGTCAACGAGGTGTCCTTTTCGATCAAGACCGACACGCGATTGCGGCGCTCTCGAAGTTCACTCCGCACGGATTTTCCCAAAGTGACCAAAAGCGAATCGCTGTCCTGCACGTCGATCACACTGTGCTTCCACGCCACCCACCGCTCTTGCTGTTCTCGACGCAGTTCCGGGTCGCCAGTCGACGATCCCAACTCGGTGGGGAGTCCCAAGGAGACGACCTGCAATGCCCACAAGGCTTGCCACTGCGCTTGCCTTTGAGCCGACTCCGCCGGGATGGTGCGATTGTGATCGGTTGCATTGTCTTTGTCCGCGACTTGTCCCGTTTTCACGTTGGCAACGTACTCGCGTTTTTCGTGCAGCAGTTTGTCCATCCGTTCCCATTCGCGCAACAGTTGTTGGCGCAACGACGCATTCAACCCCGTCCATTGCAGAGCTCCATGCAACTCATGCCACCGCAAATATTGCCCGGCATCGTCGGAGGATCCGTTCAATAAAGTCTTCGTGTAATTCTCCAATCGTGATTGAACCGCGTTCAATCCGTGGTCCCGGTTCTGAATTTTCTCTCGAAGCTGAGCCAACTTCTGGATCAGTTCCGGATTCGTGGCAAACAGACCTGATCCGTCGCGAGAGATCCTCAGCTGGGGCTCCAATTCCGCATCCAACAAGCCGGTCAGATCCCGCGTGTGCTGAAACAACGCCAGCAAGTCCGCCTCGGCACGCGACAACTCGGTGTCGCGATCTTTGACGATCGACCGCAATTCTTCGCCCGTGGGGGGACTAAAGCGTTCTTTTTTAATGCCGGCGGCATAGCGTTTCATCAGGTCTCGACGCAATCCGGGACCAACGACTTCCTCCACCGGGAAACGATGCACAGCCCAAAATGCCAATTCGGGAAGCTCCGACCACAAACGATTCAGAAGGTGCCGCGATTGCGACAACTCGTCCGTCCAATCTTCAAACTGCTTCAACTTGTTTTCGGCGGCAGCGAATGCCGAGGTGGACTGCGCGGCATGCGCGATATCGACAAAAAGCCAGTCTTCACCGAGACGCCGACTCGCGTCCGCTTCGTTCAGTAGTCCCCCCGCCCACACCCGTGGCCGAAAACTTCGCCACGCCAAAAGTTCTGTCCGCCGCCGGATCACCTCGGCTTGGTTTACGAGGAGGGGGTTTGTTTCCTTGGGAATCAGGGCCTGCTCGGTCAAAAGTTGCTTCAAGTGGACTTCGGGCAAAGGAGGATTGGTGCGCGGCAGCTCATTTGCTTCCGTGGTCGCGCGACGAATGCTGGCGGCGACAAACGGATAGTCTTTGACTTGCTCGGCGGGAGACTCCACGCCGCGATGCAAATGTTTCAATTGTTCTTCGGCACCGGCGAATTCGGAGACATCGTAGGGCTGTCCGGCAAGATAACACCGCTCAGCACGACGCAGATGTTCGTGCAACCTGCGCCAGGCCAGTGGATCGAACTGTTCTGGCGAGTCTTTCTGGAGCTTGTCGCGTTGCTCCCACAAGTCAATTAGCTTCGCGAAGGAATCGGGGACCGCCGTTGTCTCGGTCATTGATGCATTGTTGCTGGGCTTGCCGCTCACGGAGCCCACCTGAGCTTTTCTCAGGGAGTTCGCATCCGCTACCGACTTCGGCAAAATCAAACGCGGATGTTGGCCGCGCAGATCGCGGTTTTGCTTCACCCAGTGATTCGTACCCTCACCGACAAATGTATCCAACTCCGCCAACGTGACCCGTTTATCTCCATCCCGATCTGCCTTTCCGTGCAGCCCATGAGTCACCATTTCTGAAAAAACGGAACGCTTCATTTGTGGACTGGACCAACTGATCTCGCCAGAAGACGCTGCCGTCAATATGGCGAGGTGTGGTACATCTTCCACCGCTTTCTCCAGTTCTGCCTCCTGATTCGGCGAGGCAAAGGGGACTCCGAACTGTCCCCACCGCCAGTCAATCGGTCCGCGCCACACGTCGAGAATCAACAACTTCTGCTGTTTATTCTGTTTTGGAGTCTGGCCTTTCAGAAACTTGAACACTTCGTCCAACGGCAGTGCCGTGGTTCGACTCTGTTCATCTGGGTGCGACGACGTCCCTTGATACAGCAACACACCGTCGTCAGTTCGGCCTGCCAGCATCGCCAACCACACGACCAAAACATCGTCTTCACGGCGACCCGTCAAACTGTTCCGGACCTTCGCTGATTCCGAGGGGTCCAATAGATCTTGGACCTTCAACTCGATTCCCGAAAATTGCTTGGCATCCTCTTTCGCGAACGACAACGGAGGCAGGCTGCGATCGTATTCTGAAACGGTCAGAACTCCGAACTGCGGGGCGGCACATCCCGGTATGAAGATCAACCACACGAACAAGATCATTGCCAGCACGGATAACAGCCAAGCCACCGTACTGAACAACCAACGCGTGAACTGGCCGCGGCCCGGCAGGAACAATCCCGCCACCGCACCGGGACGGCGCCACGATCGGACGCCGCCGCGGCCAGGTGATGCGGCACCGGCATTGCCGCGCCAGTTGGGTTTGGGGGATGCGGGCATGTTTTTGTCCCTCTTTGGGAGTGCTCCGGCTGGACGGAGTTTTGGTATTGCCGCGAAGCGGCTTTTTTTGGGAGTCAACCGACGAACCGGAACGTTGAGCATTTCAAAGGGCTTTGCCCAAAGTTCCAAAGCTCCGTCCAGCCGGAGCACTCCCAAAGTTTCACACGTCGGCGAACTTCTGCCAAATCCTGACGACTAAGTAGAGGTCCGCCACCAGAACCGCACAGGTCAGTAATCCCACGACAAAAGTTAGGACGAGGAGGCGACGGTCGCGGGCGTGCCAGTCCGGCATCCAGGTCACGTCGTTTTGCTCGCTCAGCAACCGCTGAATGACCCCCTGGACGAAAGCTTGTCGAGTCGCATCCGCGCCCGTGGCCGCGAAGTAAATGCCGCTCAAACGAGGTGTGAGCGCGAGTTTCAAACCTCCCAGAGTCAATTTCAGTTCGCGTTGCAATTGGCCGCGACGATCAGACAGAACACACAGCAACTGGTACAGTCGGCGATTGAGCGGGCTTCCCAGATTCTTGGCAAAGGCCGCGAAGACCCAATCACGAAACCATTCCAGACTCCGCTCCACGACCCAGGTGGTGGACTGCTCGTCGATCGCTCGCCCCGCCGGAAATCGCGAACCCGCGCGCGAATCGCGGAACCGATGATCCAATTCCTTGCCGCGGTCGAGCAACTCCGGCAGTCCGACCACTTCCTCCAGACCGGAATGAATGCAGACTACGGGAAAAAGTTGATGCAATGAGTCATGCAGCGTCTGCAAGTCGGTTTGGATCGCGCCGAACAGCGGCTCGTAGGCCGGGCTGAGGGTCCAGCGCCAAGGGACGACTTGCAGCAAGCCATTGATCGTGCAATACGTTCCTCGCTCCTCCGCCAGGCGCTGGCAGAAGTACTCCAACCGGCGACGACTGCGATCGAATTCTTCCTTAGTAAGTTTCTCCGGTGCCCCCTGCCGAACGGCAACCGGAACGTCGGAAGTTGCGAGCGAACCGAGCACTCCCTTGAGTTGGCCTGGCCGCAACGTCGCATCAAACCCCGACGGCACAGACGCCGGTTGAGCGGCCGAACTTTGATTGGCCGCCGCCAGCGCGCCGGGTTTCAGAGTCCGTCCCATGTGGGCTTCCGCCGCCGCAGGCGTGACCACCACTTGCTGAGCCGCAGCCAATTCTCCAGGACGAATCGTGTTCATTCCCATGGCCGGCGGTAGGCGTGTTCGGCCGACCACCCCGCCGCCCGCCGCCGCCGGCGATTTCTGAAGCTGATCCACAGTCGCCCCCACATTCGGCAGGCAAATTAATAGGGCTTCGTCAGTGGCGTGAAATGTGACCGCGAGATTGGATTGAAGATCGCTAAAGCCATCGGCTTTCCAATTTTGACCCGCCGCCACGAAAAATTGCCGCGCCGTGGTGTGAGTGGCCCCCGTTACCAAGAATACGGGAAGCCATTGGATGTCGTATCCGGCGCGAGCAAGCGATTCCAGTCCGACGTCAAAGGCATCGTCGATGTCTTTGAACTCCGAGATGTCGCGGGACCAGAAAAGGCGGATCGCCGCGATAAACATCCGCAGAAACACATAAAACAAAACAAACAGAACGGCTAAATAGCAGTTTCGAATCAACCAGGAAAGAACTGGAATGTTGTATGTTGTTTGCTCCCCCATGATCCTGGGGCTGTACCACGCCAGCAGCAGCACGATCGCGAGGAGTACGCCATATTGAATCAACCGCGCCAAGGCCGGAGACCAACCGGGGCGACTCGGCTGAATCCCAAACAAGAATGCCAGCCAGTCCAAACCGATTTGCAGCGAAATGTGTAGCCACTGAAGCATGTTGTCCCTTGGAGAGTGCTATTTCTTTTTGCCTGTCGGCGGTTTCACGGGTTTCAAATCCATGGCGTCGGGCGTCGCCACTTCGCCGGCATTCACGGTGGCGCTCGCTTCGCCTTCTTCCAGTACTCCGAGCACGTTGTAGTTAACCTCAACTTTAATCGTATACTCGCCAGCAGGCAGGCCATCGAAACGATGAGTGTCTCCGACTGGAATCTTCCGATCGTTCTTTGGTCCTTTCAGAACAATCAACGCCTTGCCAGTGTTTCCCTTGCGATTGAAAGTGACAATCAAGCTGCCGGTCGAGGATGTGTCTACGACGGGTTTCACCAGCGTCAGGATTCGGGATTGCGTGGACTCTTTGCCCAAACCGTTTGTCGCCACGACAATGAGGGTCATCTCTGCCTTCTTCTCGAAGTTTGGCAGGCGGTCTTTCGGGACGGTCACGGACCATGTTTTATTTTGATTTGCGAACCAGTCCAGATCCTGTGGATCGATCTCTTCATCGGATTGCAATTTCCCATCTTTGTTCGAGTCGAACCCGTAAACCAAGCGGATCAGTCCGGCTTCGCGATCCTCGGCGACCGCCTTAAACGTCAACGACCGATCGGTGCGGTGCTCACCCTTGGGGAGGTTCTCGATCTGCACCGTCGGCGGAGTGTCGTCGTCGATGGCGAAGTCGAGTGTGTGTTCAGCTTTTGGCACTTTCTTGTGGAGCAGTTCAGTGTGCAGTTGAAACCGGCCGGTGAATCCGTCGATTTTCTTCTCCGAGGGAAGGTAATCCGACGTGACGGTGGATAGCTTCCACACTCCGTCCTGCAAACTTTCGAGTCGGACAACGTAATCCAACGATGAAGTCACACGCCACGAATCACTCAACGGAGTCCGTTTCGAGCCGGTCTCTTGCTGCTGAAATACTTGATATTTCAACTCCCAACCCTCCGGCGCATCGATACGGTCCAGATCGGTGGCGTCGAGTTGAATCCGCAGTTTTAACGTCTCCTGTTTCACTGCCGGCTTCGCATCCTTCCGCCGAACCAAAATCGGTCGCGAGCCGCCATTCTCCAACTTCACCGCCAACCATGCTGGTCGGCCATCCTGACTTTTGACTTGGCCATTCGGCAGGATGCGCCAACGGAACGCATGGGGCAGTCCCGCCACATCGAGCGCCACGTCTAGCGGTCCGAAGTCACCCAAATCTTTGACTAACTGAAATCCAAGTTCTGTCGGCTGACCCGACGTGAGCGTTGGGTCGTCAGATCCCAAGACGCTCCCCTCCTTGGCAAGGAGGTTCTTCAACGGCTCAGAAAGTTGTAGTTGTGCGGCAATTTGTGACGGCAAGAACTTGCTTTCAAGTTTCGCCTTGACCGTCACGGGAACTTGAAAACGATCGTTCGTCAGTGTTGGCTGCGGTGTTTCGATGAACGTCTCAGCTGACCAAGACGTTGGCCACACATGGAACTCAAATGCCGGCTCACTTTCTGGCGTGATCTCAAAGACCCAGCCGCGCGAAAGGTCAATGCTTTGTGGCGGGGGCGCGGTGGCAGGGTTTTTGGGATCTTTCTCGGCTCCGCCGCCAAGGTTGAGCAGCAGTTGCGTTCGCTCACGGCCGGGGGGCAATTTCAACGGGGCCTCCTGAAGAGGAATCCGCTCGCGACCGTCCGCAGTCAGACGGAACAGTGCCAGCTTCGCAACTCGTTGGTCCGCGGCCGGGCGAACCAGTTCCGCTTTAAGCTGCATTGTTCCGGCCGGAGGCAAATATATTTTCTCACCCCGCTTTCCAGAGACCGGATCATGGAAAGGTTGCTCTTTGATAGGCTTCCCCGAAGCCACTTCCAGGAACTCGATGCGCCACTGGCTGGGATCGGATGGCGACAGAACCGAGACATGCCGAAACTCCAAGGGATAGCGATCCGCAGTGGCCAGCACGAATGAAAGTTTCTGCGGCGTTTGGACCGCGCTGTCGAGTCTCAAATCAAGCGACAGTTTTCCGTTGGCGGGAATTGGTTGCCAACGATCTGACGGCTCCACTCGAATGCCCGGTGACGGCTGCACTAGGAGCTGCAGGTTTCTATTTGCTCCGTCGCTGATGGACACCTCGCAAAGGCCATGACGATCGGGACCGATCACTACTGGGCTGAACTCATCAAAACGTGACGAGGCAGTTGACGTCGACTCGCCGATCTTCGATCCGAGTTCGCCTGCGGCCTTTTGCAACTGCTTGGCCAAGTGATTGGACACGCCGCTCGACGGCATCGCTCGCGCGGCGCGGCGCTGCCAATCTTCGGCAAACAACCGCAAGCCTTCGGCGAAACCGCTTTGCTCCGCCTGTTTCCATTGTTCATCCGGGGTGACGAGCGGCTGCGCCGTGGCATCCAGCCGCGCCGCGGTCAGCGATGCCAAAAACGGACTTTGAACCGGGATCGTCATTTTTTGCATGGCACCCCATTTGTTACGAACGGCGGCCCCTAGCTGGATGCGTCTCTTACGAATTCTGTCGGAATTCCCCGGTTCACTCTCGACAAGATCGGCCAGATTGTCCCAGTCTTTCCACAATTCCAGATTGTTCGACACATCCAACACCGAAAGTGTGAGTACGGCCCAGAATCCCTGCCACAGTGCGAGTTGGTCCAAGGAAGCGGTAGAGACGGACACCGTCGCGGTGGTCGGAGAGCCTTTTTTGAAAATCGACATTACGGTTTCACGCTCATTCACCGACAGCCACGTTTGAAAACGTAACCGTTCCGCCTCGCGCCACGCAGGATTCTGAGTCACTCTTTGGACTTGATTCCACAAATCGTTTCGATGTTCGTCGACATACCGCGCGACATCATCTAATGCGTCGGCTCGCTGGAGCTCCGCGGATTCCGAGAGCTTGGCCTTCAGGCACTGCGTTCCAGCGCAGACTGACAACAATGATTTCTCCAGTTGGACATACGCTTCAGGTTCGTTTGGCCATAGCGCCAACAGTTTCGACACGGAAGCTCGGTCCAATTTTGTCGACCGAGATAGGTCTTGCCAGTTTTTCGCCAGCTCGCGCACGTTCGACCATTTGATGGGCCGCTTGGGATCGTCCATCGAACGCCCCGCAGTCCATTCCGCCAGTGAAGCCAGCTCGAGGAACAGGTTGCCAGCCAGCATTACCGCTTTGGTCTGGGTTTCCGCAAGTTGCTTAACCCGCAAGGTCTCGGTCTCCGCTTCTTTGAGCGAATCACGGAATTCCTGCGAGTCGCCGCCCAGATGCAAGAACCACGCTTCGGCGGCGTCAAGCAATCTCAAGGCTCGTTCGAGCGAACTGGCAATTCCTGGCACCGCGGTTGGAGACTGCTTGACGACGCTCTGCAATTCGGATCGGATTTTCGCCAGCCGAGAAATTAACTCCGGATTGAGATCGCCGACTTGATCCTGTCCCACCGACCAAAGGTCGAGCACCAGCGCCATCTCTGCTGTCTGCGGCACACGATCCGGGGGGAGCCGCTCCAATATCCGCTGTAAGAATTTCATGCGTTCGTCGGATGGCTTGGCTTTGTGCGTCTCCAGCAAGAACCACTGACCGAGTACGGCCGAAGTAGGTTCTTTGGACCGATCCACTGGCGGTTGATTGGGGGGAGTGACGACCAACAATGATTGGGCGAATTGTTCTGCCTGCGTTTGGGCATCCGGGGATATTTCACTCAGAAAAAAATCTTGCAACGCGAACTTGGCGTTGAGGTCTGACAGATGGAATTCGCTCGACGGCAATCGCAATCGCAGATCCTTAACCTTGTCCAACTGAGCCTGTGCGTCTTCACCGTTGTCTCGCAGGATCTCCGCCAGGACGAGCTGCGCCTCCAACGCCTTGAACGCAAACGGCGACCGCTGTGCCACGCGGTTGAGGCTGCGATCGGAACCGCTTCGTACTAGGCCCTCATGCCACTTCCAGAGTTCTTTCAGACGTTCCTTCACTGATTCGGTCGGGGGCGAACCTTGCCCTGCGGTGGACGAGGGCTTTGTTCCTGATTCCGTTGCCGTGGGTGGCTTGGATGAATCAGATGCCGTGGATGTCGCCGCATTCACGTTCGATGGCGACTCGGACTTCGCCTCTTTGTCGGCGTCGGAGTCCTTGGAAGCTGACGCTCCCGGCGCTGAACTCGACTTGTCGTCGGATGCCGCGACTTTCGTGGGAGCACTCTTGTCACCCCGCGATTCGTCTTTCTGTTGCTCGGCTGTCACGGTCGTGAGCTGGAAGTCTTCCGAATCTCCCAGCCACAAGAGAGTTTGGTAGGGTGCGGTTTTTTTCTGAAGATAAATTGCCAGCTCACGCAATGTGATGTTGGAATCTTTGGCCGCGTCGTTTGATTTCTCGGTCCAGCCGTCAGCTTCGCCCGACAACCCGGAGATGAGGTACTTCACCAGCAGAGATCCCTCCGACGTTGTCCAACTCCGCTGTCCGGGATGAGCTGCGTAGAGCACGGTCAGGTGACTCTGAGGTGCATCCTTTTTCTCCTTGTTTGCAGTGGCTGAACTGGTCGAGTCCGAAGTTTCACTGAACGAGACCTCCGGTCCCCACTTTCGTATCAATTCGGCGGCGATGTCATTCGCCAGAAGCCCCATGCGCCAATGGCTCCCCAGGCGTGAAGCATCCAAAACCAGCAACGTGCGCCGTGCTTTGGAACGTCGCAACGTGTCGAACACCTCAATGAGTGGCACCATCTCGGACGAATTGTCGGGGCTGTCTGGCTTGGCTTCGCTGGCATAGAGCTCGATGTCACTGGAACCCGTTACCATCGCGTGAAGCGTAATGAAAACGATCCAATGCTGGTTGGTCAGTGAGTGCTCTGAGACTTCCGATAGACGCTTCTTCAGCGCTGCGCCGCTGAGCGAATCGGCGGCGGATTCGACTTTAAAATTCTGACCGAAATGTTCCTGGAGCTGCTTAAAGGCGTGAACATCTTGCAATCCACCAGGATTGATTGGCAAGTCGTTAAATCGGCCGATCCCGATCGGCAGAATATGAACCGTGGGGGTCTTCGACGGAACAAATAACAGGGACACGATCACCGAGGCCACTACGAACAAACTGGCCGCCAAGATTCGAAGCTTGAGCTTCCGTGACAAACGGCTGTCCTGCGTTCCATGAGTCCGCCAATCTCGAGCGTACCGAGTTTGCATTGGCGGATGCGCGCGCCAACCACGCGCCGATGGATCCTGAGAAGCCATGGTGTGCCACTCCTGGTCGGAAACAGATCTCCACGAAAACCCAGCCAGCCGCTCACCCTATCTCAACGCATTCAGCCGGAACAAGGATCGAACACGACACGTATTTTGCCGATGTCAGTCAGAACCGATAAGGGTCGCGAGTCAAATTCGAGTCGATTCACGGCTTTTTTCCATTCCCCATATTCCCCAAGGTGTTCGCTCAGCCGATCAATACTTGTGGAAAGCCGACCACAATCGATCCGCCATGGACGGTCATGTCTCCCAGGCGAGCAGCGGGCATGCCACAGATCAACACGGTGGGCGAGCCTTGAGCGATCACATCGGGCGGACCGACACAAACCAGCATGTCTCCGACACGGGCGGCTGGCATGAAGCCGATCATCACCGTCGGTGCCCCCATGCAGATCGGACCACCAACATGCGGAATCGGAGGAACACCCGGTGTCACCAACGGGCAAACATGCATGTCCATAATTCGTGCGGCAGGTTGCATGATGGTCTCTTTTCAAAGGGTAGGCTGCGGCGGCGCTGCCGCCAGTATCCAACCGGATGCCGTCAATATCTGCTCAAGTTTGTCGTGGCCAAAGAGCATCCACTGGCCGGGAGTGTCCAGCGCTTCCGTCAACAGCCAACTTACGCCCGACATCAACGGTGCCACAAGTTGGTCCGTTTGGTTTTGCAGAATCATGCGTGCCAGGGACGGGATAAAGTACGCCGTCAGTGTTTGGGGAGGTTTCGCGTCCTCCACAGCACCCACGGCCTTCCGCCAATGCGAGACTGCAGCGGGAACATCCGTGTTGCAGCCGAAGCAGAGCAGTGCGTTTTTGCCCCAACCTTCCGCCACAAAGTCGGCAAAACTCACGGTCGAATCCTTGGTGATCAACACGGGTGAAATTTTCGCAGCCAAATCCGGCGGCAGCCAGGAAAAGAGTCGTGGACTATGCGCTAAATCGTCCGGAACCGGTTGGCCGAGCTTTCCAAAATCGACCCATGCCAGCGCCGGACGCGATTGACTCAGCGCTTCTAAAATTCTTGCGACACCGAATTGTTCGGACGCCGCCGTGAAAACCGACACACCGGAGTTAGATTTGGTCCGAAAAAAACGGGGCGTTGGAACTTCGATTGTTTGAGTGGACATCTGCATTTCTCGGCCGAATGACGCCTCCAGTGTCACACGCACCACGTTGCCCGTGCCAAACGTGATCTCGTCGCCCGGATTCAACGATACCTCTGTCACAATTTGAGCATTGACGAACGTTTCGCTCGTTTGGCTGATGTGAATCAGCCGACATTTCGGTGGATGGTACTCAATTCGAAAATGCTGCCGCGAGACCGTGGGATCCAGCGGCACGGCGAGCTGGCATTCTGGCATCCGGCCGACCAAAAACACCGATCCAGCAGGAACAACGAACGTCTGCCCGTCCAAAGAACCGTGAATCATTTGCAAGAGCAATCGTTGGGACATGGCTTTCACTCGCATCACGGGGCGGATTTGTGACCGGTCATCGAGTTGTCCGCCTTGTCCGGCTTGGTCGGTGCGGCTTCTTTGGCGTCTTTCGGTTCCGTCGGCTTTGCCCCCGCGCCGGCACCGGCCGCTCCACCGCTGTTGATCATCACCATTGGACCTTGGATGAACACTCCGGCGGGATTGATGTCGATGAAGCTGCCGCCGACCTTGAGGCTCAACTGTACTCCCGCCTCAAGCACCAGTGTCATTCCCGCCTTGATGTGAATGGCCATGCCTGCTTCGAGGGCGTGGTTCATGCCCACTTTTTCGTCCTGATTCATGCCCACCGTCAGAGACTGGTTCATGTCCACTTTTTCATTGCGGCCCATCTTCACATGGACGTGCTGATCTCCCTGAATGAGTTCTTTGAGATCCTTCTTAGTCACCAGATCGAGGTTCCCGTTGTCACCTTCGCCGCCGCCGACCAGCAGTTGCAGATTCCCTTTTACGTTCTCGACCTGATTCCGCTCGATGGTCACATGTCGATCTTGGAGAACCTGTTCTCGGCGATCCGCCTTTTTTCCGTCTTCTTCGCTGCCGACGATCAGATGGCTGTGGTTGATGATCAACTCACGAGATTCGTTCTTGACGCGCAGGTCATAGTCGCGTTGAGCGTGGATGAAGACCTGTTCCTTGTCTTTGGTGTCATCGAACCGCCACTCGTTGAAACCATCACCGCCCATAGTCGTGTTGGACTTGACGCCACTGATTTTATTGTCGTTCTTGTGTTTGGAATCGTGGCCATCGCCAATGTATGGCGGCATTTGATCACTGTTGTAAACGCTGCCGACGATCACCGGCTGATCCGGGTCTCCCTCCAGAAACGCAACGAGCACTTCCTGACCAATGCGGGGCCAAAACGACGCACCCCATCGTTTGCCGGCCCAGGCTTGAGCCACACGCACCCAGCAGGTGCTTTTCTCGTCCTTCTTCCCTTTGCGGTCCCAGAAGAACTGGACGCGTACTCGGCCGTACTTGTCCGTATAGATCTCTTCCCCTTTCGGGCCGACAACAACGGCGGACTGCAATCCGTCAACGACAGGCTTCGGTGTGTCCCGTTGCGGCCGAAATTGTACATCGGCGGGAATACCGTGCAACGTGTTCCCATAGGGCCTCGGCATCGACGTGTCGGACTGATACTCCGGATCTTGAACCGCGGAATGCTGAACCGACGTCAGCAGAATCTTCTCGCCTGGAGCATGTTTGAAATGAAACTTGTAACCCGGCGTAAAGCCACGGCAATAGGAAGATCCCGACAACGTGCGATGGGTGGCTTCCGCAGCTTCGGAGCGGAGTTTATTCAATCGCGTGGCCTCGTTGTTCAACTCACCCAGTCGCTGATCGGGGGCGTTGAATCGCTCTGTTGCGCCGTCGGGCCAGTCGAATATCTCCAGCTTATCGTTGTTGGCCGCACTCGTTTGTGGTGTCGCTTCCCACTTGAAATCATGTGTGGCCATTTGATGGTGATAGTCACGAGCCGCAAACTTCCCGGAATGCAACGAGCGTTCGTCGCGCCAGGCTTCCACGACGTCTTCGTTGTGTTGACCCAGTCCCGAGGTGGGCGCGAAGCGGACCTCGGCCTGGTTGGGGAGATCATTGCCTGCCACGAGCGAGTCATCGAAGATCATCGTGTGGCCATTCTCCGTGTGCTCGAAGTAGTAATACATTCCGTCTTGCTCCAGCAGTCGCGAGATGAAATTAAAGTGCGTCTCGCGAAACTGAACGCAGTAATCGAGCTTGGCATACTTGCCACGGTTGCCGCGCACCTGAAACTTGAACTCGGGAAAATCCGCCTGCAATTCCTTGCAGACCTTCTCGACAATTTCCGGAACCTTTAAATCCTGATAGACGCGGCAATCCGCGCGTTTCGTCAGCAGCCAAGCCCAGGGAACGATTTCGGCCTGGAAGTAGTGATACCGCTCGTCTTTGCCCGAACTGGCGAACCGCGAGCAGATGCCGTCGAAATACCGATAAGGCCCGGAGGACGGGTCTTCACCGATGCGCACGCGGAGAGTCATCCGCTTCCCCAATAAATCTTTCGGCTTGACCTGCGAGGCTTTCTCGGGAACCGTCAGTAATTCCACAGCCACACTGAACAGCCCCGACATCTGTTCCGACGCAGCGAACGATCTCGGCAGCAACAAGTCGGTCTTGCCGTCCGCCTTGAACGACAACAAACGCCTCTGGTCGGAAACCTGCGAACTCATGATGCGGCCTTCGCGAGGAATTGCTGATTGCCAATTGTGGATTGCCGATTTGAGCCAATTGTCAGGCGACAAATCGACGACATTAGGTCAGGATTCATAATTTTCCGAAGACCTGAACTGCACGTTCCATTCTCGTTCGTCAACACGCTCTGGTTGCGTCAAATCTCATGAGAATTGATAGTCGAACCCCGCCGAGCCGTTCACGCTGATTTCCACGCGGGACACCGAGCGTTCTTCCGCCATGCAGGCTAGCAACTCTTTCGAGATATCCGGCAGCACAGTGCCGGTCAAAATGTGATCCACATTGCGAGCACCAGTTTCCGACTCCCGGCAACGGCTCAAAATCAGGTCGATCACTGCGTCGGAGTAATGCAGTTCCGCGCGATGATTGTCCGACAGCCGGCCGGCAATCCGCTTGAGCTGCAGCTTCACGATGTTCCGCAGCACGTCGTCTCCCAGCGAGTAATATGGCACGATCGTCATGCGTCCGAGAAACGCCGGCTTGAATCGCTCCAACAGTTTGGGCCGCAAAACCTCGCCCAGCTTTTCGGGATCGGGACGTGTTTCGGGATCGGCACACACCGACTGAATCACATCAGATCCGGTGTTGGACGTGCAAAGAATGATCGTGTTCTTGAAGTCGATCTCGCGTCCTTCCGCGTCCTCCAGCACTCCTTTGTCGAAGACTTGGTAGAACAGTTCCAGCACGTCGTCGTGAGCCTTTTCGATTTCATCGAGCAGCACCACGCAATACGGCCGGCGACGAACTGCCTCGGTCAGCTTGCCGCCCTTGCCGTACCCGACCAAGCCCGGTGCCGAGCCAATCAACGACGACGTCGTGTGCGACTGCTGAAACTCGGTCATGTTAATGACGACCATGTTTCGTTCGCCGCCGTACAAGAGTTCGGCCAGCGTCATGGCCGTTTCGGTCTTACCCACGCCGCTGGGACCAACGAGCAGAAAGACGCCAATCGGCCGCCGCGGGTCGGTGAGATTGGCTCGCGCCGTTTGAATGCGCCGGCCGATCGCTTGCAGTGCGTGTGGCTGGCCGATCACGCGAGCTTGCATTCGTTCATGCAGCGTCGAGACCAATTGAATTTCGTCGGTCATCATGCGGCCGGCCGGAATGCCGGTCCAAGCCGACACCACTTCGCCGATCGCCTGAGCATCAACGCACGGTTGCATCAGCGGAGATTCGCCCTGGAGTGCCTTCAGTTCGGCTTGCAATGTTCGGAGTTCGTCGCGCATCGCGACCCCTTCCGATTCCGACGGCTGCGGAGCGTCTTTCGCTCGGCCGGACAGCCGGTCGCGCCGATCACGGATACTCGTGACCAAATCCTTTTCTTTGGTCCAGCGTTCGTTGAGCTGCTGCGACTCCGCCTGCAACAACTCCAGCTTGCCCGACAGTTCTTGAACGCGCACGGAATGATCGGCACCGGCCGCCGATTCGCGTTTTAGAATTTCGATCTTCATTTTCGTCTGATCGATCTGCCGCGTGACGTCTTCAATCGACGCGGGAATCGCCGAGTGTCCAACCGCCACGCGCGCCGCGGCCGTGTCCAGCAGGCTGACCGCTTTGTCCGGCAACTGTCGCCCAGTGATGTACCGATGTGACAGCCGCACCGCCGCGGAGATCGCTTCGTCCAAAATGGCCAGGCCGTGATGCTTCTCCAGCATCGACACGAGACCCTGCAACATGATCTCGGCCACTTCGACCGACGGTTCCTCGACTTTGACGACTTGGAACCGCCGCGTGAGGGCCGCGTCCTTTTCAAAGTACTGTTTGTATTCGGACCAAGTCGTCGCACAGATCGTCCGCAGTTCGCCGCGAGCCAACGCCGGCTTGAGCAGATTCGCCGCGTCGTTCTGTCCCGCTTGGCCGCCGGCACCGATCAGTGTGTGGGCCTCGTCGATGAACACAATGATCGGCTTGGCGGAAGACTTCACTTCCTGGATGACGGACTTCAAGCGGTTCTCAAATTCTCCTTTGACCCCCGCGCCGGCTTGCAGCAGTCCCAGGTCGAGCGATCTGACGGTGACGTTTTGCAGCGGTGGCGGGACATCCCCGGCGGCGATCCGCTGGGCGAAGCCTTCGACGACGGCCGTCTTGCCGACCCCGGCCTCACCGGTCAGGATCGGATTGTTCTGGCGTCGCCGCATCAAGATGTCGATCAGTTGCCGAATTTCGTGATCGCGGCCGGAGACAGTATCGATCTCCCCGCGCCGAGCACGGTCGGTCAGATCAATCGTGAACTGATCGAGTGACGGAGTCTTCCCGCCGCCGGGCCGCAGTGCGGGAGCACCCGTGACGGATGGCTCGCGAGCCGGTTCGACATCCTCAATGCTTCCCGCCGTGATCTGGGGGAGT
This sequence comes from Planctomyces sp., assembly GCA_031375695.1. Classification (GTDB taxonomy): domain Bacteria; phylum Planctomycetota; class Planctomycetia; order Planctomycetales; family Planctomycetaceae; genus SXKJ01. The sequence continues at coordinate 45,127 of JANMIF010000454.1, read as the reverse complement.
GCCTTTGCCAGTGCTTCCGCATTGAGCTTGCTGAAATCACGCACCGACGAAGAAAACAGTTGGCTCACCTTCGAGTTGGTCAGCGCGGCAAGCAGCAGATGCCCGCTCCGCACGACCGGTTCGGAGAACTCGACCGACGCCATCAGCCAAGCGTCGCGAGCCACATCCACCAACAACGGCGACAGCGCGGGAGGTCGCCCGTTTCCGGTTTTAAAGCCGTCGATGGCCTTGGTCAGCGAAGCCTCGAGCCGGCTGGGATCAATCTCGGCCTGCTTGAGAATGCGGCTGAGGTCGCTGTTGGGCACCTCCAGTAACTTTTGCAGCCAGTGCTCAAACTCAACCGAATAATTCGTACGGACAATGCACAGACCTCCGGCATCTGCCAACGCACGCCGGCAAGTATCATTCATTTTTCCCACAAGCGATTGCAGATTGACTTCCAAAATGGCACCTCTCGAAGTCTGGTGATGCGGACGAATGGTTGTGCTCGGTGACTTGCAGCACACCGGCGAACTGCACTGCCACGATACGCCTCGACGTTTCGTTTCGCAACGAAGGTCAAGCGACGAGAGCGCCGAAAATGATCTCGTACCCACGGACCGTTGCAGTTGAAAAGCGGGCGTGAATACACTCTCTGATGTCCCGACTTGAGCGTTCTGCCATCGCGGGATGCTGGCGTTTCACAATGGTCCTGCTTCGGGAGACGGTTCATGACGGAATCGTTTGACCAATCTGATCGACATTCTCGTGCATCGGCTCGATTTTCAACGGGCGACTCCGTTCCACGGCGAGTCCTTGAAGCGATACTCCGGGAAACCGATGCCATCACCGCTTCCGAACGGGAAGCCGACATCACGATTGAGGCACTGATGAGCGTGGCCCAACGCTTTCACGGACAGCCATTCGAAGTTGAAACAATTCTTCCAGAACTCGTCCGGGCATCACTACGCGATCAGTTCCAGACGATTTGGAAGTCGGAAGATCAATTGAGCGACGTGGTGAACGGTGTTGCCCGCGCCTTGGCGGAGAATCCGGATTCGCTCCAACGAACCGAAGTTCTGTGGAATCGCCTGTCGGCGGCGACAACATCAACATGAGTGGCCTTACGATTCAGAAGCAACAGTTTGTGGAGGAGTGCCAGGGGCTGGTTCGGTTCCTGGCGCGGAAGATCCATTCGCGCTTGTCGGCGTCGGTCGAGTTGGACGATTTGATCGGATATGGCCAGATCGGACTGCTGCAAGCCGCGAACGAATTCGATCCGAACCACGGAACAAAGTTCTCAAGCTTCGCCTTTTACCGGATTCGCGGAGCCATCTACGACGGTGTTTCTAAGCTTCAATGGTTTCGAACGTCTCGCAGGACCGCCGTGAGATCGGACGAGTTGGCTGATTCGATTCAGAAGAATTGTTCCACTTCAACCGGGCATAACGATCTGTCTGCGGACGTAAACTGGTTCCGACAAATCTCGAGTTCTCTAGCGGTCGTCTTCTTATCCAGTTGCGGCAGTGAGACAGATGAATTTTCCTCGGAGTTTGCAGACCGATCCACCGCAGCCCCGTGGTCGGAGTTGGACCGCGCGGAGATTTCCCAAAAGTTGCATGAGGCGATACAGAGTCTGCCGACCGATTCGGCGGCGCTCGTGCTTGCCGTCTATTTTAAAAAACAAACACTTCAAGAAGCTGGGCAACAACTCGGTATCAGCAAGAGTTGGGCAAGCCGAATGCACGCGCGAGCGATCGAACAATTGGCTCGTTGTCTTCGCTCATCCGGCATCACCGAAACCGTTCTGCAGAGTCAATAAAATCTTGGCCCGGGCTGCGCCCGCAACCCTACTTTTGACACAGATTGAAGATGGCGCTTTCGGCGCCGAAAAAACTTCTCGCGAAAACAAGATTCTCAACGTTTGCAGAGCAAAGGATCGCCCAGTGGATAATCTCGATTTTGACCAATTGCTCACGCCGATTTCTCTGGAAAATCCCTGTGGCGAAAGTCTCCGCTATGATCCCGCTTGGGACGAATTAAGCCAATTGCGCAGAACGCGTAAAGACCCGCTCGATTCGAGCGCTGACACCGAAGCCGACTGGCCAAAAGTCGTGTCGTTGTCGGCCAAATTGCTAACCACCCGGACCAAGGACTTGCAAATTGCTGGCTGGTTGACAGAAGCTCTGGTGGTTGAGAACGGATTTGCAGGCTTTCGAGATGGCCTGCGACTTATCCGCCAACTCGTAGAGCAATACTGGGACGGGGTATTCCCGGTCATTGAGGACGGTGACCTTTCCGTGCGTGCATCCCCGTTTACTTGGCTCACGGCGAAAAACGACGGTGCCAAGTTGTCAGTCGCCCTGCGAGCCGTCCCTTTGGCCGAATCCACCACCGATGCCGTTTACAACTTCAATTTCTGGCATTCTCGAAACGCGTCAACCAAGGGGAAAGAAGAAGAACTCGACGCATATGAACGTCGTGTCGCCGATGCTGATGCGCGAAGGAAGGAATTCGATGACGCCATTGAGGCGACTTCGATCGATCTCTTGCGTTCGCGGAATTCGGAATTGAGCGAGTGTTTCCAAGAAATGACCGACCTGTCGGTTTTGATAGATCACCGATTGGGTGACGAGGCACCGAGTTGGGACGATCTGCGAAAAACTCTAACGGACATTCAAGTCTTTGTTCGTGACGTCCTGAAACGCCGTGGCGGTTTGACGGCAGATCAAGTCGGTGGCCTTCTTTCCGATGGCGAACCCGGTGGGGTCAATGGAGAAATGCGTTTGACAGGTGGGACTCTACGCTCCCGATCCGAAGCGATTGCACGGCTGGAAGAGGTCGCGCGTTTTTTCCAATCGATGGACCCCCACAGCCCCGTCGCCTTCTTGATTCGCCGCGCCGTTCGCTGGGCCAATATGAACTTTGAAGACCTGTTGGTTGAATTGGTCAAGGACGAGAATACACTGCGACAGGTCACCGAGACCCTGGGGATTGGCGGCACCTATAGTAGCCCGCCGGCGAGTTCCGAATAACTGATGGCTCTCATGCCGAGAGCCTCCCAAATTTTCTCCAAAGGAGCGACATCGTGGCAAAACAAAGTTTGCAAAAGAAATTGGACCGTGTGCGACCGCCTCGCGTGCAAATCAAGTACGAAGTCTATGTCGGAGATGCGATGGAGATGAAAGATCTGCCGTTCGTTGTCGGCGTCCTGGGAGACTTCTCGGGAAAACCCGAAAAGCCGTTGCCGGAAATGAAAGACCGCAGATTGGTCGATATCGATCGAGACAACTTCAACAAAGTCATGGGAGCGATGACTCCGCGCCTGCAATATTCCGTGGATGACAAACTGACCGGAAAAGAGGATCAAAAACTCAACGTCGAACTGAAGTTCTCGAGCATGGACGATTTCTCACCAGAAAACGTCGTCAAGCAAATCCCCGCGTTGCGAGCGCTGTTTGAACAACGAGACAAACTAAAAAATTTGTCGGCCGCTGTCGCGGGCAGTGACAAGCTCGACGAATTGCTGCAAAAAGTGCTCGCCGATCCTACGGTTCGAGAGGCGCTGTCCAAAGAACTGGGCGAAGCCGGCGGATCAAAAAAATGACTCGACTTGTCGCCTGACTCCCCTGAGTTGGGATTCCCAACAAACATCCAACAGACAGGACAATGCAACATGGCACAAGCAGAAAAGGCCAAAGCGGCCGCTCAAACTATTGAGTCCGAAAATGTTCTGGACGCAATTTTGAAAGAAGGGATTCGCCCGTCCGATGAGACGGAAAAAGCACTGGCAGTGCAGCAAATCGAAGCATTCGTGCAGACTCAGATGCAACCAGGAATGGTCGTTTCGAAAGATGCTCAGCGAACGATTGATACCTGGATCGCCATCATCGACAAGAAGATTTCGGAACAGCTCAATGATGTGATGCATCACGAAGATTTTCAGAAGCTGGAAGGGAGTTGGCGTGGACTGAATTACTTGGTGATGCAGAGCGAAACGGGGACTGATTTAAAGATTCGGGTGCTGAATGTCTCGAAGAAAGACCTGCTCAAGGACATGGAGCGCGCGGCGGAGTTCGATCAGAGTGCTCTGTTCAAAAAGGTCTATACCGAAGAGTACGACCAGTTCGGCGGGCATCCCTTCGGCTGCTTGATCGGAGACTATGAATTCGGACGGCATCCGCAAGACATGGCGCTAGTGGAACGAATCTCCGAAGTGGCGGCGGCCGCTCACGCGCCGTTCCTGTCCGCAGCGTCACCCCAGATGTTGGGCCTGGAGAGTTTCACCGACATCGGCAAGCCGCGCGACCTAGCCAAGATTTTCGACAGCGTCGCTTATGCGAAATGGAAGTCATTCCGCGAGTCGGACGATTCGCGGTACGTCGGGCTGACCATGCCGCATGTGCTAATGCGGCTGCCGTATGGTAAGGAAACCGTTCCCTGCGAAGCATTTGATTTCCAGGAGGATGTTGACGGCCGCGACCACAAGAAATATTTGTGGGGCAACGCCGCCTATGCCTTGGGAGCGCGGATCACCGACTCATTCTCTCAGTTCGGTTGGATGGCCACCATCCGTGGCGTCGAAGGTGGTGGACTTGTTCAAGGGCTACCAGTTCATACGTTTGAAACGGATGAAGGTGAAGTGGCCATGAAGTGCCCGGTCGAAGTCGCGATCTCCGAACGTCGCGAAAAGGAACTCGCTGACCTGGGATTCATTTCTCTGGTGCATTGCAAAAACACCGACTACGCGGCGTTCTTTGCCACGCAATCGTGCCAGAAGCCCAAGAAGTACGATTTGCCGGAAGCGAATGCCAACGCCAAACTCTCTACGGCATTGCAGTACTTGTTGTGCGTATCACGTTTTGCGCATTATTTGAAAGCGATCGCTCGGGACAAGGTAGGTGCCTTTATGGAGCGGAGCGATTGCGAAGTCTGGTTGAACAATTGGATCAACAACTATGTGTTGGCGAGTCCGGGAACTGCTGGGTTTGCATCCAAGGCCTCGAAGCCCCTGGCCGAGGCGCGAATCGACGTCCGCGACGATCCCGCCCGTCCGGGCTGCTATGAAGCAGTCGCCTTTCTGCGACCGCACTTCCAAATGGAAGAACTGAGTGTCGGGTTGTCGTTGGTGGCCAAGTTGCCGGCCCCGCAAAATGCGTAGCGAGTGACAGTAGTTGAATTCGCGAGGATTCAGGCGACTCGTCGGCCAATTCTGGACTCTCACGAGTTCAGCTACGGGTGACTGCTCACATTCATGTTTTCAACAAATAGAAAATTGACGCAACTAAATCAGAAATGGACCGAAGATAGTCACGTCTGACGGGGCAAACGGTGCCCTGCAGTGAACAAGAACAGCCCACATTTTTGAGGAGAGCCGATCATGGCCGTCGACATGTTTCTGAAACTCACGGGGATCAAGGGAGAATCGAAAGACGACAAGCACAAGGACGAGATCCACATCGAAAGCTTTTCCTGGGGTGCCACCCAGACCGGGGCTGGACATTCGGCTGGCGGTCTCGGTGCAGGGAAAGTCAATGTTCACGACATATCGATTACGAAATACGTCGACAAGTCATCGTGCGACTTGCTGTATCACTGTGCCGCAGGAAAGCACATTGCTGAAGGCTTGTTGACCGTCCGTAAAGCTGGCGACAAACCGCTCGAATATCTGAAGATTAAACTCACCGACATCCTCATCTCCGGAGTTCAGCACGCGGGGCATGGCGGTGGCGATCTCTTGTCTGAAAACGTGACGCTCAACTTTGCCAAGGTCAACGTGGATTACCAAGAACAAGACCAAAAGGGCAAAGGGACTCCAGCAGGTGCATTTGGTTGGGACATCTCGGCGAACAAGAAGCTCTAATGACGGCCATTTGTCGAAAGTCGCGGTCCGCGCCATCGGGCGCGGCCGCGTTCAGAATTGTGGTCACTGCACTCGAAAGTGCCTTTGATCCCAGATTCGCATGAGTTCGTTTGCCACCATGTCTTGATGCAAGCCCGTAATTAACCAAGCTCGCTCTTCGTCCGTAATCACAGCCCATAGGTTATTGATCTCTTTCTCTGGAAGGGAATTCAGAACCAATGCTGAATGAGTCGCCAGACAAGCAACTGGAGGCCAGCTATGAGTTTTTTTGACGACTTTACTGAAACCGCTTACAAGGTGTTCAACCAGTTTGCTGACGCGGTATTCGTGGCACCTCGCGACTATGACAATTTGGAATCGCAGGTAGATCACACGAAAATCAATCCCAACTACAACGTGGACCTGACATTAAGTCTCCGCTTGTTCCTTGACAAAGTTCCTGCGGGAAGCACGCCAGATCACGACGGCACCTCGTTTACGACCGAAGAATGGAAAGACAAAGACTGGACAACTTTTGTCAACTCATTCCAGGCACAAGGGCAACAGTTTTGGCACGGCAAATTCTGGCTGAAAACTCCGGCTGATTATGCTCTCTTCGATAAGAATGCATATCGGCATAATGTTTATTGTCGATTTCGATTGCAGATTGTGCAGAGTGCTGCGAAGGCACATAAGACCATCAAAGTTGCCCGGTTGACCGTGCCCAAGGGGAAATCCTGGAATTCTGGGACATTCCGCTCGAACGACTCTTTGTACGACCATTTCGACATAGGGTGGAGCGCCTATAAGCGAGGTGGCAAGACCTACTACCAGCAGACATTTCTGCATGAAATTGGCCACGCCTTGGGACTTCCGCATATCGCCGTCATCACCCAGAATGCTGCCTGTTCGGCCGCCAACACCAACTCCGACAATTGTTACGGCGTAACTCCGTCGGAACGAGCGGACATCATGGGATTTGGTCATCAACTGACTGACCGAGATGCATTGCCCTGGATCAAACGGATTGCCGTTCATACCGGCACTAAGGAGAGCAATTGGGCCGCTTCTCCGGTGCGGTTGTCTCCCAAAAGAATTTGAGAAACTACCGATAACCGTTCCCTCGATTCACTCCAACGAAAGGTTGTCATCATGACAGCCAGCGAACTCTATCAAGCCGGCAAACTGGACGAAGCCATCGCCGCCGCCACTCAGGAGGTCAAAGATCAGCCTGCGGATCGCTCGCGACGGACGCTGCTCTTCGCTCTGCTCTGCTTTGCCGGGGAGTACGAACGGGCGAAGAAACAACTCACCGCGATTGATTCGCAAACGACTCTCACGGACGCTCCCGCTTACCTCAATCTGTTGGCGGCGGAAGACAAACGAAGGCGGGTTCTGACCGAAGGGCTGCGCCCGCATTTCTTTGTCGATCCGCCCGCCCGATTGGATCTCCACCTTCAGGCGATTTGCCGCCTAAAGGAAGGGAACTCGGCCCAAGCCCAGGCTCTTTTGGAATCGGCGGAAGAGGGTCGGCCTGAAGTCGCCGGTTCGTTCAACGGGACTCCGTTCGATGACTTCGCCGATGCCGACGACATTACGCGACCGTTTTTGGAGGTCTTTGTCGGTGACGAATACTCCTGGGCACCGTTTGAGCAATTGCAGTCACTCCAGGTCGCCCTCCCGGACCCCATCCGGCCACGTGATACGCTTTGGGCACCCTGCCAACTGATGTTCAAGGACGCGGTTATGCAGCGCGGTTTCACACCGGTCCGGTATTTCAATAGCCACCAAGCCCACGATGACGTTCTCCGTCTGGGCCACGGAACCGAATTCGACGATGCGGGTAGCGGCGTGTATCGCGGACTCGGCCGGAAGCAATTTGTCGCAGGCGAAATGGACGCCACGCCGCTGGAACTTCGGGATGCCGTCTTTAATTCCTCGAACGGGTGAACGGACGCTGATAAACATTGTTATTGCGAAATCTTGCAAAGTGCGGCGAGGTGTTCGGAAACACGACGTACTCATCGGTTGACTTAGTGATCGTTCTTTGGTTCTCAATTTAGTAACAGGTCACATGGGGCAAAACGCTCGAACAAAGCTCAGCCTACGCGCAGAGCCATCAAATTATACAGGGGGTACCAATGGCTACAACATGGTATCGCGGTGAAGTAACGGGAGCTGCGACTGACCGTCCCGGAGCCAACAAACACGATTTGGGTGACGGACTATATCTGACTGACAGGGCCGATGTTGCATACAACTACGCGGGACTGAGATCGACAAAAGAGGACGACTTGCCGTCTGTACGATATATCGAGTTCGATCCGAATGCGAAGGGGCGTGTCTTGGATTTGACAGCGGGACCACTTCGGGAACAGTGGCGCGCCTTTGAGCAACAAACTATCCCGTCAACTCCAACACTGACAAATCGCGACATTATGGCGAGAGGTGGTGGTAATTACGGAAATATGTTTGATGGTTTTCTACGGGCGAACAAGATTGATATTAGCACATATGATATGGTAATCGGGCCAGAATATATTCGCGGCGGAACACAACTTTGTATTCTTAGCCAGAGCGGACAGCGGTCAGCACTCGCAAATAGGATCGACGCTGAGATGTCAGTCGGCATGCCGGTGGGTTCGGCTAGTACACCAGGTCGTATGGTGGCTGGATTCAAGCCGGGGTCGGACGGTCGCTCTGGTGTAAAAATGGATGCTGCCGGAATGAATGCCTTGGCCCAGGGGCTGCATATCGTGATCAGAAATGGAAACACCAAAGTCAGCCTTGAGAAGGCAGGTGAAAAAGCGATGCGTGCGTACCTCAAGGCGAAGCCGGAAATTGAACGGATGCAGTTGCAATATCCTGAGGAACCCGTCCAGCTCAATTTTTTTGTTCGGTTCCAACCAGGCCCCAATGCGGACTTTGCCGATAGTTGGATTTTCGATGGGTTTGAATACAAATTGGGTGGGGGCTTTGACGGAGTCATTGTCCAGAGTGTGCCACGCGAGGAAGGAATGATTTTTTCCGGCATGGTTCCCGCGTTGCGGCCACGCACTAAAGCACTCCAACGCGCACCAGAGCGCAACAACGAGCCTGTCTATCAAGGGTATTTGATGGCGAGAAAAGGCATCGAGCCACCGGCACAATGGCCGTACATTGAGTGCTTCAATGTTCTCAATGGCAGTCCAATGTACGACATTCTTACTATCGTCAGTTTGTTAGCTAAAGATGGATTCTTAACATTGATGAAAAACACGCTCCCGTCTGTTCCAGGGATATACAACTCACGAATCAATCTGGCTCTCTATGCCGTTGAAGGATTTGGAAGTGGTAGCAAGAGTTTTGAAAGCTACAAGTCAAGCTTCAGCAAGGATTTCTTTGCGCTTCCTCAAGAACAGCAAAACGACATTAAAGAGTTCTTTACCAAAGAGAAGTCGTCGGCAATTCGCGATATCGTCGGTCGCTGGCGAGTGTGCGTTGATAAGTGGACTTGGATCTACGACTTTTCATCGTTCGCAAGCGGTGCAAAGGTAACCTGGAGGGATCCATTTAATGGCCTCAATGGTGCCGGCACATGGAAACTGGCGGGAAATAAAATCGCTGTCTCGTGGGCACCGAAATCCACATCCACCGATGAGTGGTATTTACCGATCGATCCTTACGCTCAGCACGGAAAGTGTTTCATGAAGGAAGGTACTTTTCTGCTGGGAGCTGTCAAAGAGGGTAAATAGACGGTCAGAGTCCCGAGTGCCAAGCTCAAAAAATGTCCGACTGATGTTGCGCAACTCCAATTTATCGAGGTGTTCCAATGAGCGCGAGCGACTACGTCGACACGTACCTCTACTTTTATTCTTGGGTAAACGACACGTTTGCGGCAACCCGGGTGCGCAACTACCTGCAAAGCGGCAAGGGAACGCAATCGACAAACGCCACGCAGGCACTTTCGAAACTTACTTCAGGCTTGGTCAAGCTCTTGGGATTGCCGAAGGGAACTTGGGCATTGCCCGAGACGTTTGACGTCCAAGGGGATTCCTATGTGACGAATTCGCTAAAGCGTGTGTATAGCGGCAAAGGTGCGCCGGATGAGATTCAGGATGCATTGTGGTTGGCCTCGCTTTGCGGATTGGTCGATGGGTCGTCTCTGAACACTTATGCTGACAAGAATCTGGGCATTGACTGTGGCGGCTTTGTTGCGAACTACTGGGGATTGGGGCATCCGACCCTGTCGAGTTATAACCCGCCGGGCGCTACTGGCTTCCTTCCGCGAACATTCTGGGGCATGTTTCCAAATCTGCGTCGGCGAAGACCAAGTGAGATTCGAGTTGATGACGCCGCCATATTCTTCTGCGACGTGAAGTTCAATAATCCGGACGTTGTGGCAAAGAAGAAATCAGACGGCACATACGATACCACCTCCGGGTCGCAGGCGTTCCACATCGGATTGGTTTCCGATGTGTCAGTTGCCGCGGGAACGAACATGGTCACTTTGGAGATTGCCGAATCTAGCGGAGCTCAAGCTTCAAGTGGCGGAAACGGCGTGAATGTCCGGTCGCTCGGGCAAGTCAAGGTGAGTGTCGCCAACAATCTCGTCTACTGTCCTGACGGAGCGAATCGCATTTACTTCATCGGGCGGCCGAGTCCACCACAACCCTACATGCCATATAGCTATTGTGCATAGAACAATAGGGAGAGATTGTATGTCTTTACAGTCAACGATCCTTTCGGGTTCTTCACGGCTTGAACTGGCAGCGTCGGGCGGTTCATCAATTAAGGCCGCACCACCGGCAGACGACCTTGACGCCGTCCGCCGAATCCAGAGAGCTCTTGTCGCACTCGGGATCCCGCTTCCTTTATCTTTCCCTGATGGGTCATCTGCTGAACCAGACGGAAGATTTGGCAACGAAACAGCTCATGCGGTGATTACATTCCAGAAACGAGTATTCCCGGTGACTCCATCTGAGTGGGATGGCCGTGTGGGACGCAAGACTCTGGAGAAAATGGACGCACTGTTGTCGAAGGGAACTGCACCCCTTCCTTTGCCGGTGGTGCCACCCGCTATTCAGTTCATTTGTGGACCGGATGTGACCGAGCAAATCGCCATTGTTTGGACACAGATTCAGAACGACTTTCGATCATGGACTTCAACCCAGAAGATGCGCGCGTGCAACACGATCCTGCTACCGTTCAAACGCCCGGACGACCCATTCGACTCTGGAATTCCAACTAACCTGGAGGAACTGAAGCTGAAGATTCAACAATACTCGGATATCGATGGGTGGGACACACTGCCACTGTTCCAAGGGGCGTCGAAGTGGCTCCGTAGTCCGCCGGTATTTGATCGGAAAACGAGTGGACCTTGCGCGACACCGTCGTCCACGAAACCGGACGCGGATGATTTCGACGCGGCCCACGAAGATCCGAATACCTGTTCGAATACGGTTCAAGTGGCGGGCCAGTGCTGGCTCAATGGGACAGTGAACTACGGCACGTTTGGAGTGATGGTGCGGTTGTGCAGCGATTTCGCCAGTACCGATTGGACACTCAAGTTCAATCCGACGATCCGAGCGATTTACTCACTGACATGGGCCAAGACGCTTATTCGGGCTTACAAGAAATTTGGGCAGAACCCGGAAGGCGCTGTCCTGCCGATTGCTTGGACTGAGGCTACTTTCAACAACGGTCCGCGTGGAGTGCCCAGCGTCTCAGGAAATCGACCGAAATGCAGGTGTTCGTGTGGGTGCAAAGGCGATGTAGCGACGTGGGACTACATTTGGAAACCGAACAAGTCCGGCGGCAGGCCGACACGATGACTCTGCCACGGACAGAGCCATTGTGCCGACTTGTGCGCCGCACGCGACTTCAAGATCCGTTGCCATTCGAAAATGAAATTTCCCCAATTGTGTTCGCTAATTGTGTGCTCATACTTATTTAGAGAAACATCATGGCTTGGGATGTTGAACAAGCAATCAAGCATCTTCAGGATTATGCCGGTCCGCCCTATGGCGTCGGCAAGTGCGCTACTTTTGTCAGGCAGGCGATTGAAGTGGGTGGGTTGACCATAACGCGAACAGGCTCGGGATCGGCCAAGGATTACGGTCCACGTCTTTTGCAAGCCGGTTATTTCGTGCAGAACGAAGAGGGCTTGCCCTACCAGAAGGGTGATGTCGCCGTCATTGATGGATTCGCCAAAGACGTTTCCAGAGGGATCACTCGGGATTACCCGCACGGCCATATGGCAATGTACGACGGGACACAATGGATCTCTGATTTCAAACAGAACGGAACGAAACCGTATCCCGGCAGCAACTACCAAAAGGCGGCACCCAAGATCGTCATTTATCGCCATCCGTAGCGATCAACCCTCGCGGCAGATCGGTGAGAAACAACTGTGGTCGGCGAGATTGCGTGGCCCGGAGTCAGTTCCATGGCAACTTTGGCTCACCTCATCATCGACGGTAGACAGCAAGGCTTGCCAGGCGCCGCCACCTATTACAAGACTTTCCCGAGGGAACCCTCGCCGCTGGGTGATCTGCCTCTGGGTGGCAAGGGCTCCACCACCGTAATGACTAATAGTTCACTGGACGCCGCTCTCAACGCGATGGCGACCGTCGGTGTCGGTGGTATTGTCGTATTCGTGTGCCATGCCTTTCAGCAGGGAATCTTGTTGCCGATTGTGTCTACGGGAAGCAACGCGCTCGCAGTCGCGGACAATATGGGGATCATCGACAAGGTGATCGCAGCAGAGGCTGAAGCTGCCGTTATCCGCAAGCTGCCTGCGTCAAACGCGACAGATCAGAAGGTCGTGCTCGACCGTTGGTCGAAGTTTCTCGACGGGCTGCAACCCGGAGCGATCACTGGCACGTTCACCGTAAAAGAAGCGGAAGCGTTCTATGCCAAATGGCTGGAGATGGTTGCAACGAAGCTCGAGTTCCTAGGGAATCCGCGCCGTCATGCGATGCGGCAGCTATTAGCGAAGGTGCTGCGGGTGCGGGCATTGAAGCTGTCCCGATTGGAACTGAGGGCATGCAACCTTGGACAGGACAAAAGCACGATGGAGGTCGTGCGTAAGTTCTTCGGGGCCGATCATCTCACGGCACCCACAGTCGGAACCTTCTACGTTGGCTCTCTTCCCGTGACCACTGTAGCTCGCTACGGCGAGCCGCCGGGGCGCCGTGGAGTGCTCGGTAGGGCTAGGGTGCCGGGTTCGCTCGGAACGGCGATGAGCCGCTTGGCCTGGTTCCAGTCACAGGCCGGTCACACGACTCGCGGCTTCCTCGGGGAGGGAATTACTCCGGGTTTGCAGTTGGGTACGTTTATGCCTTTCCACTCCTTCAAACTCACAGTGGACGAGACCTCCGCCTTTCACTACAGGGCTTCAGCTACCGTGATCAGCACTGGGGATGGCGTGACCCCGGACTGGGCAGAGGTACGGAAATTCGTCCAGGGATGGATCATGCCGGGCTCGACGTACATGAGCAGATCGTTTCCGCTCGCCGGGCTGTGGACCCCCGACATTGTCGACTTGCCGTTCGTGCTACCAAACGAGACGTCGTATACGAAACTCATTGAGCAAGTACCATGAGAGCAAAAGTGGCCAGATCAGATAGGGCTGTGTTCCCAACGTTTTCCGCCGCGCATGATCCAAATGCATCCGCACCGCCTCTAGCTTGAACTCCTCCATAAGCCGATGACAAGTTTGAAGTAACGTCTTCTTCTTCACAGACATTGGACAGACTTCTTTCGGCCGCTCAAAATAGCGACTCACACTGACTGTAAAATACCGAACACCTCACCATAACCTCTAAACGGCGAGACAGCGCGATGGCAGATTTCCGCCGACCTGGCACGAGCCAGCCGTTGAGGTGTGTGACCTTGCCGCTGTGTTGCAGCATGGACGTGATCCTTTGGGGAGGCGGCCCCAGGGGAGAGAAACTGGAAGTGGGTTTGAGCAATTCTCGACTCGGCCAAGTTGTCGAACAGCAGCGGTATGTTGGTCCGAATATGCGTGTGTTCCGGGTGACGGCACTGTCGTCTGGCACCGCGCAACTGGAGGCAATCTTGCCACTCTGCCTTCCCGGCAACGACCGGCCAGTCTGGGCCGCGCTAACGATCGTCATACCCGATTGCAGCTCACCCCCACGACCCGAAGCGACATCTCCAAGCGACGACGCCGAAGCGGAGAAGTTGGGCTGGGACATCTTTCAGTTTGGCTTGGATCTTGTTGGCTTCGTCGATCAAACAGGAATCTCGGATGGTATCAGTGGGCTGGTCTCGCTGGGACGCGGCGAATATCTCGAAGCGGGAATCAGTGGATTGTCGATGATCCCGATCATCGGCGACTTGGCCAAAGTCGGCAAACTCGGCAAATGGGCCAAGACAGTTGCCAAAGCCATTGAATTGGCAGCCAAGGACGCCAAGTTCGCGGCGAAGCTCAAGCCGGCCTTGAAAGAGATCCGCAAGGTTCTGGAGAGGGTTCCCGTGGAAAAACTGCCCGAATCAGCGCGGCAGACCATACAGACAATCAAGAACCAGATCGATCGTTTTTTCTTCAAGGCGATGAAACTGAGCAGGGGCCAGATTCTCGACTTCGCACGCAAGAATGGCGTCAGCTCGGGCCAATTCTTCGTCAAACGTGGTGAGAAGTGGGTGACTGCGAACGTGGACGACGTGGTCGAACTGTTGGGAAAAAGTAGCCAGAAAGGCCGACATCCCGCTGCCAAGCGGAATGCAAATTCGATTCTCGAAATGATGGCAGAGAAAGAGTGGAAAGTGACCGCCGGACCACATCCCTCCGCGAGCGATGGGACCAAACACATCACGATCAAAATTGATGGTGTGGACAAACAATATCACTTGCGTCTGGACAAGGACGGCCACCTCTTCGAAGTGAGCCACCCGGACGGTACCGGCCTGACAGATATCAAGCCGTGGGCCGCGCCGGGATCTCCCTCAGGCGGGTAGGCGGGAATTTTACAAACGGTGATGTCGACCCCGTCGCGTTTTCGTTCTTCGTCTTCGATTTCACGCAACCGCCCGATTCGAGAGACATTCCATTGGATTTCGTGTCATTGCCAGGTGCCCTATGAGCGTACGGTGGAATCTTAATCCCACACCACAAACTCCGGGGCCGTCGTGGACTCTAGGACGGCGCGAGCTTTGCCGTGCGGTGTATGAGGCGACAAATCGGTTGTCCTGCTTCGCACCGATGGATTATCCCGTTTCAGGACATGTACTGCGGCGAGCCATCGACAAAAAGTATTTGCGGTTTCTCCCCACCTCAACTGGCCAGAAGCGGCTTATCGATCTCAACTCGGTGAAGCAGGCCATTTGCCCACGCGACGCCGAATCGGATGGCAATCGCTTTACAGGTTTGGTGCCCGATAGTGGGAAATTGCCAAGAATCATTCTTTCGCGAGGTGGCTTGTACTTGAGCGAACACCATTCGGCACTCATTGCTGAGATGATGGAATACGCCCCCCATACGACCGGCACACCGATTTTCTTGGACGTGGCCGAACCGAAATGCATGGTCATGGTGAAAGTCGTTCGCGATCTTAATCTCGTCAACATGGACTTCTTCGCACCTGGGACGCTTAATTTCCTCGAGCAGATTCAGCAAGATAACAAAGTCTTCAAGGCACTCGTCGATGAGGGTTACTTAATCAAAGGCTCACCGAAGGCCCCGCCGCTTGTGAAAGCCCTATTCGACCCCGACGATTACTCGGCGGCGCGTGGCTTTGGCGTCGCCTTGGTCTCCAACCCAGATATCGACGGGATGAGAGTCGAATCTGCTCGCGAGTTCATCTCCGTACCTGACGTCAGCGAAACTGGCGATAACGTGGTTCTCTTCTCAGAGAACTTTAAGCCGGCTGATGACAAGGTACGTGTTATCTCGATGCACACAACGGAGTTCGGTGCGAGTTGGACTTCCCCCCGTTTTGCGGGCGCGTAGATAAGCGCGTAGAGTGCAAGACGAGGAGCGAGAACAATGCGTCAGCGACGGAAGTTTACCCGAGAGTTCAAGGTCGAGTCCGTTCGGTTGTCGAGGCAACCGGGTCGGAGTGTTGGCGAGGTGGCGAAGAGCCTGGATGTTGGCGAAGGTCTGCTGCGGCGGTGGCGGGACGAATTCGCGGCGGACGGGGACTCGGCGTTTGCCGGGTCTGGGAAGCAGACCGGTCTGGAGGAAGATAATCGCAAGCTGCGGGCCGAGAATGATCGGTTGCGGATGGAGCGTGAGATTTTAAAAAAAGCGACGGTCTTCTTCGCGAAGGAGCAGCGATGAGATACGCCTTCATTGAGGATCATCGAGCGACTTGGCCGATCACGATTCAGTGTCGTGTGTTGGCGGTGTCTCGCAGCGGGTACTACGAGTGGCGTCGTCGTCCGGTGAGCGAACGGGCGCAGCGTCGCGAGTTGTTGACGGTTCAGATTCGAGAATTCCATGTTGGTCATCACGCGAGTTATGGCTCTCCGCGAGTGCATCAGGAACTGCTTGCTCGCGGCGAAGTGGTCAACGAGAAGACGGTGGCGAAGGTGATGCGTGAAGCGGGGATTCGTTCGAAGGCGTCGCGGAAGTTCCGGGTGACGACGACTGATTCGAATCACACTCATCCGGTCGCGGAGAACGTTTTGGATCGGGAATTCACGGCCGAGAAGCGCAATCAGAAGTGGGTGGCGGACATCACGTACATCGCGACTCTGGAAGGATCGTTGTACTTGGCAGCGGTCATCGACCTGTTCACTCGCAAGGTGGTGGGCTGGTCGATGTCGGAGCGGATCGACAGCCGATTGGTGGTCGATGCGTTGGAGATGGCGGTCTCTCGCGAACTCCCCGATGCGGGGTTGGTGGCCCACTCGGATCGCGGCGTGCAGTACGCCAGTGAGCACTATCAAGGCGTGCTCACGCAACATGACATCGAATGCAGCATGAGCCGCAAAGGCAACTGCTGGGACAACGCTCCCGCCGAGAGCTTCTTCGCGACTCTCAAGAAGGAACTGGTGCATCACGAAACATACGCGACTCGCGCGATCGCCCGCGTGAGCCTGTTCGATTACATCGAAGTCTTTTACAACCGCGAGCGTCGACACTCCGCCTTGGGCTATGTGTCGCCGGTCGCCTTTGAGGAAGCCGCGTAACCGGCACTGGCCACGACCCACCCCCCAGTAGATCGCGCGGCCGTGGGGTGCCTTTTGCGCCGTGAGCGTCTTTTTACATTTCCCCGTCCAAACACGGCGAAAAAGACTCCCCACGGCAACACCAACTCCTTTGGAGTTCCTGATCATGTCACCCTGTCTGTTTCATCCCTAACCCAGCGCCCATCAAACGCGGGGAAGCCCAAGTGGAGCGACTGTCACGCACTATGAACTTGGCAAGAGCACGGGCGTCTTGCAGGAAACCACAACAGTCGTTTTGAAGTCGTGACGATTTCCGTTGCTGCGTTCACGCTCGAGGAAAAGTTGGATCATGAATGTTCCTGAGTCGTCTGTTGTCGGCACGTCGGAAACTGCCAACATCCATTTGGAGGTGTTGGGAGAGTTGTGCGCGTTTCCTGTGGTTTTCCCGGTAGGGCAGCAGACGCTGCGAGTCTTACTTCCGATCGCTCAGGAGTTGACCCATCAAGTGACGACGGTGGCTCTGAATTCCGCAATTCGGGAAGGTCGCACGATCAGTTGTCGAGCAGGGTGCGGTGCTTGTTGTCGGCAATTAGTCGCCATCTCGTTCGTCGAAGCGCAAGCGTTGGCAGAGGCGGTGGCGGCGATGCCAGAAGAACGTCAAGCGGTGATTCGGAGTCGATTCTCAGAGGCTATCCGTCGCCTAGAGGAATCTGGCCTGCTCGACCCGAACGAACCCAAAGGGGCTCGTGCTCTACTCGACATGGGTGGCAATAATCCCAATTTGGCTGTTCCTTCGGTCGCGCGCCGCTATTTCCAATCGCAAGTTGCTTGTCCCTTCTTGGAAGACGAGAGCTGTGGCATTTACTCGGATCGCCCGTTGGTCTGTCGAGAATATCATGTGACTTCACCGGCCGAGAGTTGCTCGCGTATCTACGAGATTTCCGTGGACCGAGTGGAGGTTCCCTTGCACATGGGGAGTGTCATGGCACAGACAGCTCATCAAGTCGCAGACGTTCCACTGCAGATGATTCCATTGGTTCTGTCGTTGGAATGGGCTGAAAACCACCCCGACATGCTTGAGAAAACAGCGGATGGATTGGGAATGGTACAGTCGCTGATGACGGTGATCGATCAAAGCTTCGCGACAGCCTTCGATCAGCGCGACGAAAAAGAAAGTCTGGAAGATTGACATCATGAGCACTGCCGAAAAACAGGTGACAGCCAACATCGGACTGAAGCTAGGAACGTATCAGGTGCAGATGGCCGTGGACGTTTCCGAGGGACCGACCGAGCTCGTGGATTTTCTGCCTCTGGCGAGAACGATCTGTGAAACCTCGGTTGAGGCCGGGGTTCGTGAAGCGGCGGAACGGGGTGAGTGTGTTTCCTGCAAGGCAGGTTGCGGAGCCTGTTGCCGACAGATCGTGCCCATTTCCGATGTCGAAGCCCGATTGATCCAGGATCTCGTTGAGCACATGCCGGAGCCGCGGCGTTCGCTAATTCGTCTACGCTTTGCGGAGGCTCGTGCCAAACTGCAAGAAGCGGGTTTGCTCGAACCGCTGCTCAACCGAGCCGACTGGCCACTCGACTTTATGGAGGAGTTCGGCCTCGACTATTTTCACCAATGCATTCCGTGCCCTTTCCTGGAAGAGGAGTCGTGTTCGATCTATCTGGATCGGCCATTGACCTGTCGTGAATACCTTGTCACTTCGCCCGCCACGTGTTGCAGTCAACCGACGCGAGAGACGATTGAGACAGTCAAAATCCCCATGAAAGTCTGGCCCGCATTGGCCCGCTTCCATAAACCCAAAGCTGGTTCGCCATTCATTCGTTGGGTGCCGTTGATCCTGGCCCCAGAATGGGCTGATACGCATCCAGAAGATGTTGCCGCGCGTCCGGGGACCGAAATACTTCGCGAGTTCCTCGAAAACTTGAGCGGCAGGACGCTTCCTGAACATGTGCCTTTTGAAGTCTGAACTGGCTCAAGCCAACAACAACGCTTGCTTCGCCAGACGGAGCAAACTGGCCGGGACTTGCTCGGTCAGTAAAGTTCGGATCTGCTGCGGGTCGGTCACGATTGTTCCATTGACATCCAATTTCAAGTCATGCCGGGCAACGGCATCTGCCAGTTCCACCGTGATAGCCGCCTGATCGTGGTAGCCATCCAACTGCCGTAAGACCCAGGCATCGAAGTCGTTGAGTTCCACACGATGATGTCGCAGACAGGAGACTTCTCGCCCCGACATTGCTTGGTGTCGAGCGAGCGCGGAGGCGACAGGCCGTTCGCTGATGGTCGTAGTGAACTGCGGTGGTGCTATGTGCAACGATACCAAGTGAGTCTGATAGGCCTTTACCAGAATGGCTGCGAGGGCCAGCGGCGATTCTGGGACTGGCAAATTGGCTGCCGTCATACGCGCGGTGACCAATTGCCACAATTCCTCAACCGGGACCGCCCGCGGACGTTGCTCATGCAAGCACCACAGCAGGGCTTTGAGTAGTGGAATATTTGTCGTCGCCACTTCGTCCCGTTCGCAACGAAATCGTTCCTTGGCGAAGTGGTCTGCTGGCGGTTCCTCGGCCTCGGGCTGCGCCAACGACGCGGCGGCCATACGCTGTACAAGTTCCAATCGAACTTCGCGCGATACGGCCAAGTCTGCGTGACACAACACCGTACGGCGGAACGTGCGGTCCATCACGAAGTCCAGATGCTGTTCCAAGTGCAGCAGATCAGCCGAGAGCAACTGCAAGGTCTCGACGACCGTTGGCGGTAAGTGATCCCATCTTGTCTGATACCAGGATTCGCCCACGTATTGCAGCCCGTGGGCAGTGGCCCGTTCCATGAATTGCAGAAAATAAATTGGTGAATTGATCTCTTCGAGGTATTCGTGCAACACATAGTGGTCTGGTTCCTGCCG
Organism: Planctomyces sp.; assembly: GCA_031375695.1. GTDB lineage: Bacteria > Planctomycetota > Planctomycetia > Planctomycetales > Planctomycetaceae > SXKJ01. The sequence goes on along the minus strand of JANMIF010000454.1, from coordinate 25,276 downwards.
CAAATCCTCAGCGGCTTGGCGGAGCGTCAAGCCGAGCGGACCGGTCGGCACATGGGCGGCATCGGCCATGAATTCCAGAAACGCACGAGCCTGCCGCACCTTGGTCTGCGGATCGTCGAAGGCCCGACCGTGGAACTGCATCAATTCTCGAACTAGACCCCTGCGGTGCCAGCCCGGATACGTGTTGTAGCTGACGAACGCCAATCCTTGCGGAGTCAGATGATCGCGGCAGATCGCGAGGATTTTGTCCTGCACCGGCGGCGGAACCCACGAGTACACGCCGTGGCAAATGATGTAGTCGAAGAAGCCAAAACGCTCGTCAACATCCAAGATGCTGCGAGCGTGAAGGTCAATATTCGTCAGTCCCAATGCAGCTACAACCGTTTGACCTTCCTCAATCTGCCGCGGAGACAGGTCAATCCCTACAAACCGGCAATCCGGCATCGTTGCCGCCATCGGGATGAGGTTGTCCCCAATGCCGCAGCCTAGTTCCAAAACTCGGCAGCCGTTCGGCGAAGGGGGAGTCATGCCGAGTAACGTGCCCAATGTTGCCAAGCAATCGGGATGAGTCGGGTAGTGCGGCCAGCCCTGATACGGTGTCTCGTCGTAGCTCTGTTGCAACGCATGACCGTCATTCATGGAAAACTCCGCCTAGCGATTTTCAGCACAGTTTATTCAGCACAGTTTGCGTGTTGCTTGAATTGCTTGAACTCGTTGAAACCGGCTCAATCGACATCATCCGACCGGAATCACTCTCGACCGGCTAACGGGCCGCATTCTTCCGCAAAAGTGATTGACTGTCGCCGATAGTAACAATCGTTGATTTGAACTCGCCCCCTAAAAAACAACAAATAGCAAATCAATCTCTCTCAGGAGAAGTGATCATGTTTTTCCATTCATCACTTGCCCATCGGCTGCTGATGGGTTGCGCTGTGGCGTTTTCCTTCGGGCTGCAGTCTTCAGACTGCTCGGCGAAGGATCCACCGGCCGCAAAGGGAACCCCCATTCCACCCAGCCCCGAATTCACCGATCCCCCAATACTGCCCACAAAGCCGGACGCGAAATCGGCCAAGCCGAAGGCATTTCGGAAGAAACTGTTGGATACAAATCCGCTGTTGCGACCTCCATTCGCGGCGGCACCGGTGGACAGTCTAAAAGGGATGGCTTCCGGCATCAAAGCCGTAGAATTGGATGCTCCCAACCGCATCCTGGCCGCTCAGTTTCTGGGAACTGTGGATTGTGCAACGTATCCGCAAGCCCAAGAGATGCTGATTCAAACGATGCAGGAAGACCCGATCGAAGAGGTCCGGTATGAAGCGGTTCTGGCGCTGCGACTGATGCTGACTCGTGGTTGCTGCAATCTCGACACCGGTTGCCGATGCGAATCGTGCGTGGCTCGATTACAGATCGCCGAGGAAACGACGAAGCACGCTGAGAAGGCCAAAAAGAACCACGAGAAGCCCAAGCTTCTCAATCCCGACCTTCTCGACCGCAAACGATTCAAGCTGCTCAAAACCGTGCCACAAGAACGCCGGTTCGATTGCTGCCGTGGTTGCTGTAATGCCAAGGTGATGAACGCTCTCGCCAAAGTGGCGTATGAGGCCGATGAATTCGGTTGCTGTCTGGAACCCTCTGAACGAGTCAGAGACGCTGCGGCGATGGGTCTCTGTCTCTGCCAGTGCTATCCGGCTCCGATGGACCATGGGACTCCGCCCAGTGCTCCCCCAGCTCGTGAGACCGAGGAAATTGACCAGACGAAACCGAAAGAAGAGACGAGTCCGACGCCGGGGGAAAAAAGCACGAAAGTCATGCGACCCATTCGGCAAGTCTCGTCCGTCAAGCCGGCGAACGGTCAACCGAAGACCATCCAGGGGTTGAACGGGTACTGCATCGTCGGCCTGAAATCCCGGCAGTTTGTACCAGCCAAGCAGGAGTTCTGGTCTGTATATGAAGAGCGAACCTACTTCTCTGCCGAGGCCCGTACGTACTTCTTTGCCAGCGCCGAAGCGAGAGACGAATTCGATTGGGATCCAACCGCTTACGTTCCCGCCTATGGTGGATTTGACCCGGTAGAGTTCATCGAATCCCGCTCCAAAATCGAAGGCAAATTCCTACGAGAACACGATGGTCGCTTCTTCCTGTTTTCCACAAAGGAGAACTGGGAGATGTTCAAAGCCAATCCCGCTCGTTACCAAGTTCCCGAGGGGCAGTGAGCTTCCAAACATACTTATGGCTTTCATCCAACATTATTTCTTACGGGTGAGATTATCATGATTAGCATATGGAAATGCTGTGCTTGGTGCTTGGTGTCGCTGGCCCTGATGGCGACCGTATTGATCGGTGGTGAGCCCTCAAAGACGACCAAGGTCCGCTCGGCCAAGCGGTCTGTCAGCCAGATTCTGGAGGCGGACTCCGATGAGTATCTGTTTGACACGCATTTAATTAGCCGCGAAGAAGAATTGGTGGAAGAACAGGCCCCGCCGGCCACCCCAGATCCGCGTTGTTGCGACAAGTTTCACCCGTGGAGCAACCAACGGCCGTTCGATTCGTCGGCGAACCAGAGTTCCAATGCGCCCGGGACCAATCCCAACGCACCTTCGAATTCGGCGATGCCAAATGATAGCTCGTTCGGAAACCTTGCGGCGGGACCAGGAGTCTTGACCGCTCAAAACGATGTACCGGGGTTTATCGGCGATTTCTTTGGTGCGGGCGGTTTTCAGCAAATTCCGATTTTGTTTGAAGACGGTGGAATATTTTATCCTTCGAGTAGTTCATTGGCGCTTCCAGGCGGCGGTCTTGGCGCGGCACCTGGTGCCAATGTGGGCCGCATGAAGCTCGCCGAGAACACCAGCCCGCTGCCGCGAGACCGCGTATTTATCAACTATAGCTATTTTGACAACACGCCATTATTCCCCGGCGGGGTCAATGTGAATCGCGTGACTCCTGGATTTGAAAAGACATTCTTCGATCGAAACATGTCGTTTGAGCTGCGAGCGCCCTTCGCTCAAACGCTTGGCAACACCATTGGCCAAAATGGTTTTGGAGGGACCGGCCTCGTCAGCTCGAATGAGGCCGAGTGGGGCAACCTCACGATGTACCTCAAAGCCCTGCTCTGGAGCAGTGATCAGTTCGCACTCTCAGCCGGTTTAGGCGTTGCAGTGCCTACTGCTGACGACTTTTTACTCAAAGACACAAACACGGGAGCGACTATGTTGCGGGTCAAGAATCAGTCGACCCGGCTGCTGCCTTTCGTCGGTGGAGTCTACACTCCCAGTGATCGTTTTTTTGCACAAGGAATGTTGCAGTTTGATGTCGACGTTTCAGGTAACCCCGTTCAAATCCAAGATCCTGGCTCACAAGACAGTAGCTTATTCAGCCTGGGTAGAGCCCATGACGCGACCTGGCTGTTCGCGGATATTTCTGCCGGCTATTGGGTCTTCCGCGACTCTGAATCTGACCGCTGGATCACCGGAATTGCGCCCATAGGCGAGTTGCACTTCAACACCACACTCTCGCGTGCAGACGGTGCAATTGGAACTGCGGGAACTAGCACGATCGCTATTCCGAATGGCCCATCCGTTCAATTTGTGAACACAACAGTTGGCGTCAATTTTTTGCTGCGAGATCAGGCGTCAGTGGTGCTGGGCTACTCAACCCCGTTGGGGGGAAGCGATCAACAATTCGACGGAGAATTGCGGGTGGTCTTCAACTGGTACTTTGGCGGCTTGAACCGGCAGCGCAGAGTTCAATTCTAGCTGCCCTTTAGTTTTAGCCAAATCGCGAGCAGCACCACCAGGGCGACCGTGACTGCAAATAGGCAGGTCAAAAGAGTTTGCAGCCACGCGTCCCCGGTGAGTGGTTCCACGCCGCCCGAAAGTGGTTCGCCAGCTAAGTCCGGCTGGGATTTCTGGCGAATCTGCCGGGCAAGTTCGGTGGCCCACGCCTGCCGTGCTTCAGCCGAGTTTGTTCGTCCCCCCGGCAGGGGTTGGTGCAAGTGTTCGCGAAAGGCTTCGCCGATATCCCCTTCAAAGCCCAAAACCAGACACAAGTACCAAGTCTCAATGACATCCGACGAACTGATTCGAGCGGCCCGTTCACCATACTCGTAGAACCGCCAAGCGCGGTTCTTTTCGGCAAAGAAGTCGAACTCGAGCGTCATATCTTTCCATTCGGGCGTGGCCAGAGTCAGCACTTCATCGGCCCAGTAGACAAGCCCTCGCCGTACCAATTCCAAGTCATCCCGCTGCGGAACGGGCAAGTTCGCCGATGTCGAAGTCAGCGCATCCAGATCCATGCGGACCAGTTTTTTTTCCTGGCCCAAGTCCGGTCGTTCGTGGCGTTCAATGCGATCCGCCAAATCAAGGACATTGTCGATGACTCGATTGACGGGAATGGCGAATTCAGGACTCATCAGGGTGTCTGCGGCATGGCGTAAAGGGCGAATGAAAGAGCGACAAGCTGATTCTGATCGTTTCGAATCTGGATGGTTTGCTCACCATCGATGCCGCCCACGACTTGCTTTTCATTGAAGCGAATTCCGATGGTCAGCATTTTTTCGACCGCCTGCCACGCTTCAGAACCGCGGTCCATCTTCCAATAAGTCCACCCGGCACCGGGAAAATCGCGAGGTGGCTGAGCTTCGGGACGAAGTTTGACTCCCCCTTTGCCACCCCGGTAGATGTTCTCCACCACATCGCCGCTTCCGACTTTCAGGTCCAGGCGATCGTTGAGTAAGCGGTCCACCTCGTTGAAAGACAACCGCGATTCCACACCCATATAGAACGCCCAATCGGGGGACAGCCATTCGCGATCCATCCGGACTTGCAGTTGCAGTCCAGATCCCACGAACGGCCGTTTGATATAGCTGACCGGTGGTTTCGGACCGCCTTCTAGCAGGCGTCGAACGGCGTGGAAGCAAGTTCCCAGATCATCGTGGTCATAAATGGGAACCTTGGGCATCCGGCGTTCGGGGAGCAAAATCGCGACCATGCCCACGATCCGGCACAGTTCCATGTAGGACGTCAGCGGATGGACGCCGCGGACCAACGGCAAATTGACCAAATAGCCCAAGGCCACGTTCAGAGCGTGAAGCTTGAAGATTCGTTCGAGGTCTTCCTTGTGTCCGCTTTCAAAAGCGACACCGCGATCGCACATGTTGCTAGCGAGCTGATCGGCCAAGCTGCCCAACTGGTCGGTGATGTTTCCCAGGATGCGGTCCTGCAGATACTGCCAGGCATCGCACGCAAGAATCGGCGGGATGTATTCGGGGTCGATTTCCGGCGGCGCTTCGGCAACGGCTCCTAATCGCAGTCGCATGATCGGCAAAGCTTCGTAGCCGGCGAGTTCATCCTCGCCGAGCAGCAGTCGCGCGTTGAGCCAACGGACATCGACGACGATCGGGTTGCCCGTCTGGTTCTCGTCCTCGACCTCTTGATTGTCGATGGAGTAACGGCTGACCGAATCGCTGCGGGACATGTCGGCGTTCTTGCGTCCGAGCTGCAGCCTGGGCACTGCCAAGTAAACCAGGACTCGGTCTTGTGACCCACGAAAGGTCGCCTTTGGAATGTCCAGCGGAGACAGGGTGGAGTCTTCGGGAAACCGGACCACGGTCCCGTCGCGTAGCCGAGCGTGAGCCGTACGAACCGACACACGCCAATTCGAGAGTGCTTCGCGGTCGATGTCGATGGAACGCAACCCATACGCGTAACCGACGTGCCATTGCTGCGCCAGTCCAATTTCTTCCCGCAGACGTCGCTCTGCCAACTGGAAGTGTTGCGGGCTGATAAACAACCCTTCCGACCAATGGACTGAATGATCATTCATGGCGGCAGCGGAGTCCGAAAAAGTGAATGGGCAATGCCTGCATCAGGCCCACCGCATCGTCATCAAAAGTTTTGTGTTTCGCAATGGTGGTCGTTTTCGGTCGAGAATCGACGTCTGTTGTCAGGGCGTTGACTTCTTGGCAGCGTCGCATGGACTCGAACGTTGGGGAGCCAACGGTTGGGTTGCGTCCCAGCGCGGATTAAGATCGCGTCCGGGAAAATGGTGAATTTTTTTGTTTCGTTGAAATCTGATGCTGACTGTTGGTGACGGGAGTTTTTTTACGCGGATCCCGAATCTGGATAGTTAGGCTATTCACTGGTCGTCATTTCGGAAAATCGCTGATGTCAGTTGGTGACCTCAATTCTGATGAACTGCAAGTTCTGGTCGGACGAACTTTCGTGGATCGGTACCGTCTCGAGAAGTTTATCGACCGGGGCGGATTTGGTGCGGTCTATCGTGCGATGGATATCCGGTTCGACAAGGTCGTCGCGATCAAGGTGGGAACGTCACTGCGGGAGCTAAAAAAAGAGGCTATTCTCGCTGGCCAGGTTCAGCATGATAACGTCATTCAAGTCACGGATTACGGAAACGAGGGTGGCCTGGCCTTCATGGTCATGGAGTTTCTCGATGGCCAGGATCTGGAATCTCTGCTGAAAACCTGCGATCGCAAACTGCCGAGACATTTGATCCGAAAGTTCGTCCTGGAAGTCGGCGACGCGTTGATTCATGCTCACAGCGAAAGCTTGATCCACCGTGACTTAAAGCCACGAAACGTCATCCTGAAGCTGCCGACGTCGCGGGGGGCGTCGACCAGAGCGGTGGGGAAATTCGTTCTGTTGGATTTTGGTATCGCCGCCAAGTTGGACACGACGGGGACGATGGCGAATCGGACCATGATGGGCGCTGGCACGGTGGAGTACATGGCTCCGGAACTCTTGGGTCGAGTTCCCGATGCCACGACACAAACCGATATTTATGCCTTTGGGGTCATGCTCTATCAGATGCTGACGGGGGCTGTACCGTTCCCGCAGGAGGATCATTCGCAACTCGCGCTGGCGGAGTGCGTGCGAGCCATCATTAGTGCTCCTCCCCCTCCCTTTGCGGCCGACGGCTCTGACCGAACCTATCCACCGGGTGTCGAAAAATTAGTGACGCAGTGTTTGGAGAAAGATCCGGCGAAACGTCCGTCCTCAATGGAGGAAGTGTGTCGGAGATTTCTGGAAGTATTCCCGGACGAAGCCGCCACAGGCAAAGTCTCCCATGTTCCCGAAGTTATCCCCCAGACACCCACTCCATCGTTTTTTGGAAGGCAGCGCGGGCGGCAAATATCTGTGGGGGTGGCAGTACTCGTCGTGGTGTTCGCCTTGTTTCGGGAATATCCTGGAGGATCATCCCCGCCGACGTCACCGCCAATCGCGATCTTGCGTGTGAATCGGGGAGCGGAGGATTGGGGTTCCGATCCGTTGGTCATCGACGCCAGGAGCGGGACAAGAATCCGCTGGCAAATTAGCGGTCTGCCTGCCGGTGTGGTTGCCAAGTTTGACGAACTTCCTGCTGTCCCCATCGGAATGAGGATTGAGCACCCGGCTGAAACTGATAATCAAACTCTCGAATTCACGCTCCACATTCTGAATCCAGACAGTCCGGAAGTCGACCACAAGTTCGTGCTGAAAGCCACCTGCCAAGCCGCTCGGTTGAAATTCGACAAGACGTTCGAGAAGACGTTGACTGTGCGGATCCGCAAACCTTTGCCGTGGTTGCCAAACTCCCTGGAGGAGGCGGGATTCCGGGTGCCGTTGCTGACTCCACTTCACAAAGTCGAAATTGAGAACGAGGTGTTTGCTACCGCGCTGGAACGGACGACTGGTACGGAAACAGTCCGCTTTCAGTTGGTCGCAGTAGAACCAAAGTTAGGCGAGCAATTCGAGGCGGTTGGTAGGCTTCCCCCTTTTTATGTCATGGAGCGTCCGGTTTCGAATGCGCAGTTCGCCGCGTTTACCTTGGAGAGTCCGAAATTTGAGGACATAAAACTAGATACTGACGAGCGTCCCTGGAAAGTTCCAGATAGCAAGCCCGTGACGAATATTTCGGCAGTTGAGGCCCAGCGGTTCGCGGAATGGTTGGCACCTGACTATGGAAGCTTGCCCTCGAGGACGGAATGGGATCTGGCGTCGGGCTACTACGACTTCGTCGCCGTGGTACGTGAAACGCTTGGTGTCCGAGATTTCGAAGTCGATCCTCTGAAAATAAAAAACCTACTGCGGAAAAACGTCCGTGTGATGAAAGCGGAGGTCTGGCTGGGAAAGAGTCCCAAGGACTCGGAATACAACGGCAAGTCAGGCTGTTCCCCTTATGGATGCAAGTATGAAGCCGGTCTGTTTGAATTCACGAGTTTCGTAACGGCCAGCAACTTGCGCAAAGAAGACGGGGGCGGCGATTTGCGAGATCTGCTTACCAAGGCAAACGAACTGGCGAAATTAATCGATGCGGAAATTTCTTGTCGGGGGCCAGGCACTCCCAATGGAGATTTTTCATTCGTCAAGTCCGCCAACGGCGGTGGACTGAAGAAAATCCTCGATTTTGACGAGGACGGTGCAACGCTTCCGCTGCCGACGGGAATGCTCGACAATGATAGTCGCGACTCACCGAGAGGCATCAAACATGGATTTCGAGTGGTGCTGAGAACTAGGTCTCGATAAGGAACGCTGGCGATCGTCGGTTTGATCGCCTTGGATTCAATTCTGGGCAAATCAGGCAGACTCCTTAAGATTTAACGAAACTTGCTTGATTGAGAACGGAGAATGCTCGACGACGGATTCTAGCACACGTTGAGTTGGCGAACTGACGCCCCACATCCCCAAAGTCAAATGACAATTCATGGTAAGGAAAACCGCGATGCGCACTTTCATTTGGTTCGTGGCGCTGGCTTTAAGCGTGGTCGCGGCGACCAAGGGCGACGAGGGGATTCTGCCTCCTGGAGATACGCAACCGATTCTGCGACTCGAAGCCGGCGGACCGCTCAGTTACTTGAGTGATGTGGCCTTTAGTCCGCAGGGCGATCGCCTGTATGCGACGGGTTGGGACAAAGTCGTACATGTCTGGTCGCGCGAGGCTGACGGGACGTTCGTTTACCGTCCCGGCTTAGCCTTCCGTGTACCGGTCGGTGCCGGACCGTACGGTGGGCTCAATGCACTAGCGCTGTCTGACGATGATCAGTATCTGGCTGTTGGAGGCCAGGGATATGCGCGTGGTATCGGGGGGTTGAAGGCAGGACATTGGATCCAACCTCGCGCCTTCATGACGCCAGACGCTCTGCTGGACAACGGATTGATTTACGTCTTCCACACCACAACTCGAAAAGTGACTTTGCTTCGCGGACACACTGGCCCCGTGCTTTCGCTGACGTTCGTTCGCGGTCGACCAGAAAACTCCTCGCCGATGTTGGTTTCCGCAGCCCACGAGGACGACGATAAGACATCGAAGCTGCGGGTTTGGGAGATCGCGACGGCAGCCGAGGTGGCTCAATTTACTATCCCGAGACCCCTCAATATCCAACCAGGAGATCTGCGAGATCTTCTTCAGTCGCCCCTCGGCGTGCAGGCTTGGGCCACCGGGAAGGATCCAAAGCAGATGCATGTCGCACTCGCCTGGCGCGATCAGCCATTCCGTGTTTGGGATGTCGCTAGCAACAATGCTGAAAAAACGGGGATCATGCGCATGGGCACATCACTTCTGCTGCCTGGCGCGCAGCAACGACGTTTGTTAATTGGAGGGCAAGGCAAGATTGGTGAGTACACTGTTCCGGCTGATTTGAACGGGACGTCAAGTCTCCGGTCTTTCAGCATCCCATCACTGGGGGAATTTGATTTGGTCTCAGCCAGCACGCTGATTCCAGCCAATCAACAGCAAAACCAGGGGCCTTATGCCTTGTTCGTCGTCACAAAGTATCTCAACCGCAGCGGTACGGACGCACGATATCGTCTTTTGGTCACGACAACCACCGCTGACGTCAGAGTCGAAAGAGAAATTCCGCTGGCCTGGCAGGGTGGTGTTCGCAAGCCAGCATTGTCGTGCTCGCCGGACGGCCAAACCGTGGCGGTCGTGGGCAACGAACGGAATGAAGTCGAACTTTATTCTGTCGCCGACTTGCTCGCCGGTCGGAACACTCCGCCAAAAGTCTTGCAAGGCGACGGGTTGCTCTTCCGCGAGGCCGCGTTTGTACGGAAAGACGACAAGATGGGGTTGGTTTTTTCTAACAATTCGTTGCTCGTGGCCAACCTTCCACCAGACGCTCTGGTATTTGACATTCCCGGACGTAAAGTCGAACGCGACACCGCCAACTGGAAGTTGGCTACGGAGCGTGGCACGGATTGGCGAGTCGCCGTCGGCCAGGATGGCCAAGTATCGGTCGATGGACCGGGGCAGCCAGTTATCAAGATTCCTCTAATGCCAAGTCAATCGGTCATCTGTACGGCAATCTGCCCCCCCTCGAATCAATGCAACGTGGCCTTGGTGGCCATCGCGTCTCACGAATTCGGTCAGCCAAAGTTGCAATTATTTCGAGCGGACAGTGGCGAAGAGATCAGACGCTGCACCGCGCACACGGACCGGATTCGATCCGTCGCGTTTTCGGATGACGGGCGTCTGCTGGTCTCCACGGCCAATGACCGAGTCACGGCCGTGTGGTCGCTCGTGGACATCGCCGAGCGATTACTGAATAAGCGTGGACGTTTGCCCGGTGTCGCCGTGCGACTTGGCAACAGCGGTCAAAGTGTCGTTGTTGTCCAGGCTCCGGAGGGATCGAATTTGATGAAAGACGATGTTGTGATCAGCGCGCAAAGGGGCAATGAGGAAGTACCGTTGCCATCGACGACCGACTTTTATCGCTATGTTTTGGATCGGCTGCCGGGTGACCAAGTGAACTTCACGGTACGTCGCAATGGCCAGGTGCAGAGAGTGACGACTCGTGTCAGACAGGCGATCGAGGATGTGAAGCCGCTCTTCTCGGTTTTTTTGGCGAACCGCACTGGCGAACCAGGCTGGTCTTGGATTGGTTGGCATCCGTTGGGTAAGTTCGACGCCAGTGACGAACAGGCCGAGCAGCGGTTGGCGTGGCATTTCAACACTGGTGAGGCTGACGCTCCTGCGAAATTCGCTGTCATTGGCGAGTATCGTGACGATTTCTATCAGCACAACTTGCTGGCTCAATTGATCGCCGATGGAGGGATACGCAAGCCGGTGCCCGCTGTCGAAGAGCCCGAAATGTCGCTAAAAATCGAGCGTTCGGATGGCGAGTCGTGGGGCGAAAACGACGTCGGCGAATTGCTGATCCGCCGGCCGGACGCCCATGTGGCGGTCCTTGTCGAGGGACTCCCCGAATCACGCATTCACTCGGTCAATGTTCGAATCGCGGACGCTGGATGGCAACCGCTGGCAATGCGGCGAGACGGAAAATGGTCGGCGAACTTATCCAATCAGGCCTGGACTCGAGGCAAGCACCGTGTGGAGATGCGTCTCCGAACGGCTGAAACCGAACCTCAAGAACTCACGCAGATCCAACGTTTTGAGTACCAACCGGAACCGCCGCGGATGGAATGGTCCCCCGAACCCCCTCTCGCGGAAGTGACGCAAGCCGATCTCCGTGTGGCCGCGTCGGTGAAGACATTTGGTGAGGCTGCCCAGGTGGAGTTGAGCATTGAACGGCCCGGTCAGCCGGCCAAAGTCATCAAGCAATGGCAAGATCAACGTGAACTCGCCGTCGCCGAAGTCGTCATGTTGGCTCCTGGTCAGAATCGGCTGACTCTGCGAGCATGGAACGCGTCGGCGCCAGCGGGCGCGAACCAGAGAGAAGCGGAGACGGCAAAATTGGTTGCTGATGTGCAATTCAAGAATCTGCCTGATGCCCCACAAATCAAGATCACCATGGTGGAATCCCTGTTGAAAGACGGGGCCACCACTCCCGTGACCATCGAAGCCGGCCTCTACCGCACAATCGAGCCGCGCCTGCGGATCGAAGGCCTTGTAGTTGCCAAGCAGCCACTTTCAAAGTTCAGTCTAAAAATTGGCAAGAAGGACGAACATGTCCCGGAGACATTTCGCGAGAACCAGGCCGCTAAATTTGAGTTTGATGAAACGTTGACACTTTTTCCGGGCCAGCAAACCATCCTTTTGAAGGCTACTGCCAACGACGCAGTGGTGGAGCAACGTATCGACGTGTTCTTCGCTCCGCGGTTGCCTCGCATCGAAAGTGTGACGCTCAAAGAGCCTCGACTCCTTCAACCGTTGCCGAAGCTGCCCCCCCGTGAACCGAACCAATTCTTTGCCGGGTTCCATTCCGCCGAGACGACTTTGCAGATCACTTTGAAAGGGAATTTGCGGGAGGAGTATCCGTACAAGGCGAGAGTCTTCGTGGGAGATGACGAGGTGCCTGAGGAGAAAATCAAGATCACCCGCGTCAACGATTTGCAAGCCGATGTGACACTCCCTTTTGGAAAGGCACAACGCATTCAAGTACGGCTGTCGAATGAATGGAAGTCGGAATCGACGCCCGAAACAATACTGTTTGAATTCGAACGCCGCCCAAAGATCACCACCGTCAACTGGGAAAAGGCTCTTCAAGATGGGCTGCTGTCGCTGGAGTGCGAAGTGGAATCGACGTTGCCTCCATTGCGAGTCCGCGTCAGAATAGATGATCAAGAAGATCCCCAACACTTTGCGTTGAGTAAAATCGCCGCCGAGCAATGGCGTTTAAATATCGACAAGGCCGGACTGCCGGAGGGCACGCACAAGGTTCGTGTCCAAGTGGAAAATGCGGACGGTGAAGCACTGGTCGCGGCCACACGCGACGTCAATGTGAGTGTTGCCAAGGCACCGCCTCCGAAACTCTCCATCGAATCGTCAAGTTCATCCACGACGAACAGCGTCTTCGAATTGCTGTTCAAGCTGGAGAGTCAAGTCCCCAGCGTTGTCACGGCGCGCGTCTTCAACAAAGACAACCAAGACACATGGTCCGACAAGCGCCAAGTGCAGCCTCCGGACACTCGCGCCTTGTTGTCCTGGAAAATTCCAATCGGACTCGGCCCCAACACGATCGAACTGGTGGCGGTGAACGACGGTGGGCAAGCGAAACAGATGATTGGCGTAACCAGGAACGCCCCGCCCCTGCTGGTCGAAATCGAAGGTATCGAAATCAAAGGGATCGACAATTTCACTCCGCGCACGCTCCGTTCGGGAGAACTAGTCTTTGACCGTCCTGTACCCAACAGTCGTGGGCTCATGCTTGGCCGCGTGGAGTTCGCCGATCAGAAACAATTGCTGTCTGGAGAATTGTCCGCACGCGTCTGGGTCAACAGCTTCAAATTGCCGACAGTCCCCGTCACGGTCAATCCCGCCAAACCAAAACTTGGGCGGTTCCAGGCAGATGTGGTTTTCAACCTTAAGAAAGGAAATCGCGTCCGCGTCGAAGTGTTCCGCACCGAAAAGCAATTAGCCTCGGAGTTGGGATCAATGAACGAGGTGATGATCGACTGCTTGAAGCCAGAACGTGAGCAGGAACTTCACCTACTGTTGATTGGCGTCAGTGAGGGCGAAGGAGAGCGACTGAAGGAAGGCGCTCGCGAGTTCTTACAAGCGGAAATGTTGAAATCGGACGCTTCGCTTGAGACTTGGAAATCGGGAGCGTTTTCGAAGATCCATGTGGTTGAAATATTCGACAAACGGATGCCGCAAGTCAAAGAACGGTTACGCAGATTAGTTGATGATGTGAATCAACACCAAAGACGGCAGACGCAACCGATTGTGATGATCTATTATCGCGGCCAAGTGGTGATCTCGGAGGACAATTTTGCGTTGAAGACCATCGAAAACTGGGATTTCCCTACGATCACCACATTCTCACAAGCATTGAACGGCCGGATCATGGAGCGCAGTCTTCGGGAGACCAACGGGGCTCACTTGATTTGCCTGGATCTGAAGCAACCAACTAACGCCGTTGAATCCAGCAGCGTCTGGCCAAAAGTTCCCAATCTGGGTGTGATGGTCGGCAATTGGAAAGGGCCTGGTGCCGCTCCCGAGGACGCGCGGTTGATCTCCGTCTTGAAGAAAGCAATGCCGCAGGCCCGTCAACTTCGCCAATTGGATGACCATCTTCGGGAGCAATACGTCGCGGCGCAAAAGAGATTTCCGGATAAAGTCGAATCCGTGCAGTCGCTCAAGAACCTCTACGATCTGCAGTTGATCGATTAGTCGCTTTACGAACCGGATGTCTCCGATGTCTCGCGGATGGGAATGACGACACTCACGGTCACACCGGGAAAGTCGCGGGTCATCAGCCAAGTGTTCCATCCCAAACGCGGACCGATTCCGGTGCGGTCACCGCAGCGCAACGGTGGAACTTCTTCTTTGAGCAAAGTCAGTTCGACATCGAAGTCGAATTGCATGCCGACGTAGAAACGGGTCAACTCGCCCAACGGCTGATGAGCATTTCCGATCGGAAGAAAGTGACAAAAGTTCACGTAGCCGAGCGGTCCAATCTGCAGCCGAAATTTGCCTTGCACTTCCCAGACTTTCGAGCCGATAACCGTCTCTCGTCCCAGTTGAGTATTTCCTTTGAGCACGAGACATGTTCGGTCGGACCGGTCCAAGTGGAGCCAGCGTCCACACAAGGAGTGTAAGCGGACTTGCCTACCGAAGTGATGCTCCAGAATCTGCTCCAACCCGATCGCGCTACGGCGACGTTGAGCGAAATGGCCCGTGTAGAAACGCCACGTCTGGTCACTTACTTGTGTCCGGGGTTCCAATACCTCTGTGGCTCGTAGCCGATACCGCGTGGCCGAGTCTCCCAATCCCGCGAGACTCAACAACACTTGCCCGATTGAATCGAGTCGTGGGCGATCTTCCAGGACGAACTTACGCAGTCGCTCAGGACTGGTCTGCTTGGCTTGTCGTTCTTGATGCAGCACCCGCTCGGCACTGATCCAGAACTGATACTTTTCCCAAGCCCGGTAAAACTGAGACAAGAGTCGATGGTTGAACAGATTCAAAAAATCCAGTAGTACACGATCCTTGTGTCCCAATCGGTCAATGATCGTTTCGGTGTAGTGCTGAGGCAGCGCTCCCAACGGACCAAACAGGCCGAAAAACGTGACCGTCAGACTCGCCGGCCGGTCTTTTCCAGCGTTGGGTGGCGAGGCGTCGTAGATCTGGCTGGCGGGAAACGCCAGCGATGGATGCGCACCAAATCGCACGACTTCCAAGTGTGGTGGCGCATCGCGTCCGACGGGAGCCCGGCTCGAGCCGGAACGTTCCAAGATCCGGACTGCTTGGAAGAAGTTGAAGCGGTAACCCTCGTCCCACAACAGCGAGAGCACACTTCCAGGTGAAGCATCTGAGATGGAGTCGAGTTCTTGCCGCATTTCGCACCCTGTCGCAATCACCGAGCTAGGTCAGCACTTGTTCGCCCACGCGATACGGCCACACTTTGAACGGTTCCGCTGAATCTGAAAACCGCGTCACCAATCGCGTGAATGAATTCACCGAGGCATACAGGGGCAGGAACTTGTCGAGCACGCTCGCCAATAAATACACACCGGTGCCGGCGTACTTTTCGGGATCAAACTGAATCTCGATTTCGAGACCGCGGCAGAATCCGGCAACCGGACCTCCCCCAACACGCGCGGTCTTCCGGCGACTGGTGATCGACTCAACTCCCGCAATTTGTTGGACGGAAGTTCGTGTGTTCGCATAATCGTAGAGTTTCAGCAGCTCGCGAAAGGCATCGGCTCCCACATCCCCCTCGACAATTGAAAAATGATTTAGAGCGAGATGCGACAACAGCCTCCATCGAAGTTCTCCCCAGGGAAGTCGGGAAGCTGCCGTCGGTGGGACGATCGGAATGATCTGCCGCAACGGAGCTTGAGCCTCAAGCCGAAAGCCCCAACTTTCGCCACCGGTGAATCGCAGTTCGCTGGGCAAATCTCGATTGGTGCAGATGGTGGACACGCTCAGCACTTCTGCGGCCGGCAATGACGGCTGAAAATTCAAATCCACCAGCGACAACCAAATCTCTGTTCCCGGATCGTGTTTGATCGGCGAGGGGCTGCGCTTGGCGCACCAGTACGTCGGACGATGATCGGCCGCCTTGCCGTGGCGACAAGCGAAAAACGGCTCGTACTCTGTCACTTCGCCATTGTTGATATTCGTGCTCGTGACTGACTCGACGGAGTACACCTCATACGAGCGGCGATGACGAAGGTCAGGCAGCACATGGTACTCGGTCTGCATGTGCGTTAGCCGAATTGGTTCGGCGGGATGCGGGAACAAGTTGACGATCGGAGCACATCCCAGCCGGAACGTTTCCTTGTCCACACGCGATTCCAGCGTCCGATCGGCCTTCTTTAAGAGTACGCATAAATCGACACACGGTTGTCGGCACCGGCTCAGAGCCGACTTCAATCCGGTGATGTCCACGAAGAAGAACTTTTGTGGAAATGTGAAGTACTCGGTCAGTAATCGGTATCCCGGAAAAGACCTAGGATCAGCCGGGACCAGTCCGTCTTCGCGACCAAAACCCACTTCGTGGATCACATCGGCCGGCAGCAGTGTACCGGTCGCAGCTCCCGTTCCGGTCTCCGCTACATAGACTTTGGCACACTGTTGAAACAGCAGTTCGTACAACTGATGTACCGTCTTATCGTCGCCGCGCAGGAATATGCGCACAGTGTCCAGATTGAGCGCCGACCATGGAATACTCCCCGAGAGCTTCAGTTCCAAGCGGACCATCGCTTCGATATTAGGCAGTCCCGGCGGCAACTTGACCGTCGAGCCGAATGGTGCTGTGTGATAAACGGAAGTCAATTCCAGTGGCCACAACGTGACTGGATAAGCGGTTTGGAAGCGGCAAGGAACTCCTTGGACCTCGCGTGAGATGAGACGACTGTGCCGCGGAATGGTGAAGCCGTCCGTGAGTTGGCCGTGGCTGGGGTCCAACTGAAATTGGGCGATCGAGCAGGATGGGATGGGCGCGAGATAATGCGGATACAACAATCCGAGCAGTGCTTCCGTCAGTTCAGGAAACTCATCTTCGAGTTTCAGCCGGACTCGTGCGGTCAGGAACGCAAACGATTCGATCAAGCGTTCCACGTGTGGATCCGCAGACTCACCCGTCGTTGCATCGACGGCTAACCGATCCGCGATCTTCGCCCGATCGCGTGCGAACTCTCCGGCCAGACGCCGAATGGCGAATAACTCTTGTTCGTAAAACTGCTCTAGACGGTCCCGCATCACGATCTCGCTTGGATTTCACAAGTTCCGGTCGATGATTCCACGACCGTGTCGAAAGTGACCGCCTCTACCACTGGTTCGACGTGAAGAACCGCCTCGATCGTCAAGCGTATACTTCGGTCATATTGCTGTTCAGGTTCACGAACAATAACGCGTACATTCGTCAGTCGCGGCTCAAACACATTCAAGACACGTTCCAACTCCATGCGCAGCCGATCTTGCAGTTCCGGTCCTGCACCAGTCCAAGAGGTGAAGTCGGGCAAACCGTAGGTCAACGTTGATTGAGCCATCTCGCCACGAGCGTCAATCAAATCCCCACGGCCATGCCGAGTGTTGAGTAGAAACTCCAAGTCCCGACGAACATCTTCACGCAGTTGATCAAGTCGATAACTTCTTTTCCAGAGAGGTTCTGAGATCTGTTCCGGTTTGTCGTCAAGCAAGCAGTCTAACAGAGACGGCATAAGAGTCCGTTGTTCAATACCGGCAGACATGTGGTTATTCCATGAACGGTTGAGAATAAAACGTTTCACTGATTGGAGTGAGTGAGATGGTAGAAGTCGTGGGTTTGACGTCTCATTTCTTCGGAGGAGCCAAGGATTTCAAGCGACCGGCGTTGGAGTTTTCTATCGAAGATCGTCGGCAGTTGGAGTATCGACATCATGCACTCACGAGTGCAGCAGCGGATGTAAGTGTTGTGCTTGCTCAGACAAGGCGAATCGCACCTTTGCGCGGCCAGTCGAGAAACTCGAATTCTCAGTGCGACGTGATTCGTGAGTTGTTTCGTTTAGCAGATACCGTCGCTACTCCTTCACTAGCCAACCCTCCAAACGAAGCTGTTAAAGCTGTTGGTCGTCCTCGTGTCCTCGAAATTTAAAAAAGGCCATCACACCGTATCTGAGGTATTTCAGCCTGTCCACCCCGTCCTCTACAGGGCGAGCTAGTTTGCCGTGATGGAACGGTTGGGTAAAAGACGAAAGAGAAATTAGGGTGGTTTGGGTGAGGCACGAGCGTCTTGCCGTTTTTGGACCGGAGGTTTTGGGAAGGGTTTGCCGTGAGTGATCAGCCCGTACGGGGCTTGCTGGAGTTTCTTCAGCGAGTTCCCGATCCGCGCGGGCGCTAAGGAAAGCGTCATCCGTTGTCCGCCATGTTGGCGGCCGTGGTGTGTTCCACGTTGTGTGGTTTTCGAGATCTTCAGCCGGTCGTGCAGTGGCTCAAGCTTCACGACACGGCGATGTGGCACTTGTTGGGATTTCGCCACCAGCCTCCGGTGCGGCAGACGTATGCCAACGTGCTCGCCGAACTGGACCCTGAGTTGCTCGAAACGCTCTTGTTGGAGTTTGTCGCGCAGTGCGAATTGTCGGGTGAGTCGCCCGCACCCGCGTCCTCACGACGGTGCCCTCCACGCCGCCAGCCGCGTTGCCTGCGACCGACTTCGTCGCGCCGACGGACTTCGAGATTTGGGATGGCAAGACGTTGCATGGAACTCGGAAGGGGGGACACCGAGCCGAACAAGTCTTGGTCCGAATGCAACAGTGTCAAACCCCAATAGAAATGTCCCCTTCTTGACCTCGCCCGAAAACTCTGGCTCGACCGCACTCCCCACGCGTCATCCCTGTCCCCGATCGAGTTCGCTCAACCTTTGTGCTCAACAGCGCGGTTGGTAAACACGCTCGCAGAGTCTATCGCCAAGTCGCAGCCAATTTCCGTCAGCTCAGTAGCACCAGATTGGGGGCGGGGCCGGTCGTGTGGCCCGAAACGTAGCGTGAATGACGAGCGGCAATTTCAGCAAAGACATTCGGCCGTTTTGAGGCGGCATTCAAGAATGTTGAACGGACTGTTAATATAAGCTCAAGTGAGCCGACTGCGGTCCCCACCTGTAACCTCTTGCTTGAGTCAAAAAATCGTGCTACTCAAGCAGGTATGAAGCACGCCTATCTGGGATGGATTGATCGCGAGGGACTCAAAGGGTTTCAACCAGAAACCGAGTCTGTCGATCGGTTTTTGATCCGGCTCCGTCAACAGCTCGATCGCCACACGGTCGGCATTTGGAGTGTGCTCGATACCGAAGTCCTCGACAGCGTTCAATCGCTCCTCGACGCTGCGGAATATCAGGCCGCTTTGCACTGCTTACTCTGCCATGCCACCTTCGTCGGTCAACACCGATAATCGCAGCCAGCAGTGCGGATGCGTGATGTCGAACACCGGCTTCGCCGCATTCATTCGCATTGGATTTTCTGAGGCATTGCTCGCATCGGAGTTGCTGGGAGCGAGACGGTCGAGGGGAGTGCGGTCGAAAGATCAGGCCTGACCGCGAGGCAAAACCTTCGCTGAGAACACACAAAACAGGCCGGAGTGAAGCAGTTCCCAGAACCGTTCCACTCCGGCCATCCCGCGCAGAGCAACTCCGACGCTTCGACTCGGCTATTCCTCAGCAAGGTTGCGTCCCCGCAGAGCCTGCCTCCGCTTCACCGAGCACAACGAATCTGCCACTGATACTTCGCTGGCACAAGAACATTCAGAAACAGCAGGCCCCACCGGTACATGGCCGCGCAGGGCTGGCCCGGCGAGTGACTGTTTCCTGAATGCGGTTTTCTGTTGGCTCACGGCATTGTCACGCCGAGCACCTCAATGAGGATTGATCCAACCCGTCACAAACACTGACGTTTTTTGATTTGCTTGCCGAAAAGCCGATTCTGTCGTACCGTCAGGCGATGCTCCGTGATCACCAACATCAACTCAAGAATCTTGTTCCCGCCACGGCTGTGGCGACGGGAATTGTCGGCACATTTGTCGTTGCTTGGATCGGTGCCGAACGAGTTCAGACTCTGTGGTTGGGAAACTTGCTCACCGGCGTTGTCGGAATTCTTCTCTCTCGGAGGGCTGTTGACGACGAAGGTGCCATCGGGTTGCTCGACACACCGTTTCACCTTTCGCAGGACACCGAGGTCTTCGACCGATACCAACGGATGTCACGGCAAATGCTGCGCATCAGCCAACGCCGGAACGTCGTGTTTCGCGAACTTGCGTTGCAGAGCCTCGACGAGATCGTGAAGTGTTGCAGTACTCTGGGCCAAGGATTGATCGTATTTTCGGAGACGGAGACGTGGCGCATCGCCTACGAGCGACTGCTGCGTGAAACCACCGTCTTCCACTACCGCTCCGTGGCCCTCGTGCGTCATCCGCAATATTGGCAGGACGCGGCCGGCATCGGGAGCATGCAACTCAATTTCCTGCTGGTGGAACAAAAAATCGTGTCGATTGAACGGATCGTAGTCATTGCCGATGAGCTTTGGCCGAAAACCCAAGACCTGCCTGTCGAGGAACTGCGTCAGTGGATTCACGAGCAGTCCGCTCACGGAATCTGGATACGGCTCGCTCGTGTTTCTGACTTACGAAATGAACCTGAGTTGCTTCGCGACATGGGGATTTACGGGCAGCTTGCCGTGGGCACTCAGGAACTGGCCGACGACAAGCTCCGGACACAGCGGTTCTTACTGAACTTCGACCTGCATGCCGTTCGGGATGCCGAACGGCATTGGGAAAAACTCGGAGTGTATTCGATCGCGTACAAGGAAATCCTGGAGCAGTTTCGTTTGAGGGACTAACCGACGACAAAGCGCCTTTTTGCTCATCACCAGACGATCCGCCAATCCGTGGATGCCATGACCGACCAAACCGATTCCATCCTTCGCCAGTTCGTCATGCTGAAGTTGGCCAACTTGGGCGACCAACTTCAGATGCTCGCCGATGGCACAATCGTTTTCTCCGATGCCCAGGCATGGCAGACCATCTACGATCAGTTCTTGAGAAGTCCGGACATCACGAAGCACTGGTCAGTCGCGTGGGTGAGGTCAGCCGATTACTGGCAGGACGAAGCGGGCCAGCAGAGCATCGCAGCCAACTTCGCCGCCGTCCGTCGGGGGACGATGATTCATCGGCTCGTCATCATCGCTGATCATCTTTGGCTAAGGTCAGACCACCTTCCGCACGAGCCGATTCGCAAGTGGCTCAATGACCAACACATCCAAGGAATGTGGCTGGGCTTGGTTCGTGAATCGACCGTCGCTCACGAATCAGATTTGCTCGCTGACATTGGCATCTACGGTGGCCAGGCGGTCGGGATGCAAGAACTTGACGAGCAGTCTCGCGTTGTGCGGTTCGTGCTGACGTTTGATACCAACAAAGTTCATGACGCAAAAGCCCGTTGGGATCGTTTGAAATTGCACGCGGTTTCTTATTTTGCGCTACTAGATCAACTGGAAACCAAAGAGTAGGATCGGCCCGCCTCTTGACAGGAACCCGGTCATGGCAAGGTCGCTCTATCTCGATACCGCTCGTCTTGGCCGCTTGACTCCGTGTGCTCAGCAAGCAATCGTCGAGTTCACTCGCTTCGCTGCTGACAAAGTCTGTCCCCCGTACTTCGAGGACTTTCTGGCATATGGTGCCGATGCGTGCCCGAATGATTTTCGTGAGCAGTTTCCGGCACTCGCCAATTGGTTGGGAATCGCAGGACTCAAGGCTCGACTTCGCGAGTTGGCCCATTCGCCGGCTGAACTGCCAGTCCTTCTCGCCAATCGTTCCGCACAACTCATGAAGTTCGCCGCACGCTGGCTCTTTCGTCCGTGCGAGAATGTCTTGGTGATTGATGCCACTTGGCCCGCCTATCGCGAAATCCTTGAAGGCGAGTGCAAACGAGCAGATCGCCGTATCACCACGGTCGCGATTCACGAATCAATACTGTCCCAGCAGGCAACAGCCGATGAAGTTGTCGCGACCATCGAATGCATCTTCACGGCAATGAAGTGCGATGGACTCTTCCTGCCTGCCGTCACGCATGACGGCATTCGTCTGCCGATTACCAGAATTGTGAAGACGCTGGAATCAAAGTGTGGCCCAATTCCTGTCGTCATTGACGGTGCCCAGGACTTTTGCCACACACCGACAAAGCTCGACACCCAGCACTGCGACCTTTACCTCGCCGGATGCCACAAATGGCTTGGTGGCTATTACCCAATGGGATTGGCCTTCTACGGACGTAGCCGGTCTGCCGAATGGATAGAGAGCGTACTTCAGCAAATGTTTTCTGACGGAGAGCTTGATGATCCGCTGCTTCGCTTCTCAAGGCAGTTGGAAACAGGCTCGCTGGATGGTTTCACCGAGACCGTGAATCTTGGATCGCTCTTTTCGTGCTTCGGTGCTTCGCTCGACGCGGTGGCGGAACGTAAGTCAGACTTTCAACAGCGACGCACCAACGCCGACACTGTTGTCGAACTGAGCCGAAAATCCGATTGGCGTCTGGTTTCACCGTTTTCTGAGTTTCAATCGGCGGTTGTGATGCTGGAGGCCACTGACTCGGCAATCCGAGAACTTCCCGCCAAGACACTCCGAACTGCGTTCGAGCAAAACGGCGTGTCACTCTCCGCCTATCAAGGCGGCAGAATTCGTCTGTCGATGCCCGAGAAGCCACTTTCGGAAGGCCAACTCCACCGGATTCACACGGCCTTTCGTGCGGTCTCGTGATCTCTGTCAGATGACGATGCGTTCGATCTCGTCCAAGCTGACCGTGTCGCCAGTGCGGTCGTAGAGTTTCGTCGTGCGGGCGGATTCGTGAGCCGCAATGCGTTGGGCATGTTCGAGCGAGCCGCCGCCGAGCAGGTAGCAGGTGATGCCAGTGGCTCGGAACGTGTGGCAGCCGATGCGAGTGGCGATTCCGGCCTGAGCGGCGCGGCGCTTGATCATCCGCAGAACGTCGATTCGGTGCATGCGTCGAACAGTGAGCCGCTTCTCTCGCGACACAGTACGAAACAGCGGACCTTTCTGCTGGTCGCCGATGCCGGCCGCTTCGAGATACTCGTCAACGTAGAGTTCCGCATTGTGATGGGCCGGAACCTCGTGGCGTTTGCCCCCTTTCTCATGCAGGCGGAACCACATCCGTCGGCCTTGCGGATAGTAGTCGGCGACGTTCATGCCGATGGCCGCCGAGACGCGGGCGAAGCTGTAAACCATCACGCCAATCAGCGCGCGATCCCGCAGGCCGATGATGGTTGAGCCATCAATCGAGTCGAGCAGTTGCCGGGCTTCGGCGGCTGTCAGCACAGGAGTTTTTCCGGTTTTCACAACATGTCTTGGTCCACGCACGGAGGCGGCAGGATTGATCGGTACAACTTGCCCCACAACCAGCCAGTCGAACAATCGGCGGATGGCAGAGAGATGCTGTTTCACCGTTGGAGCACTGCGATCGTGCATCAACTGTTCGATGTAGGCGGCCACGACGAAGGGAGACAAGTTTGTCAGCGTGAGGCCCCGCTGTTCGCACCACAGGCAGAAGCGATTCACGGCATGGGCATACACGGCTCGTGTTCCGGGATTGCGAATGTCGGCAGCGAAGAACTCCACGAACCGGTGTTGGGCTTGAGCGCCTGCCTCACGAATGATTGCGGGGAGCGCGGGAACATGGCCCCGAATCAACTCGGTGTCCGAAGCGGCGGAAGTTGCTGCCTTCAAAAGGTGCGGGGATCGGTCGTGGTCCATGCCTCACCATGACACAAGATCGGCGTTTCCAAAAGGACATTTTGATACGCCAATCGCTGGCGACTCCACGATCCCAATTTGACCGACGCGGCACAAAACCGACATGCGACTGGGGGAATTGTAGATCCTACGACTGGGCCAATTCCTGATCCCTTTCCTCGCCTTTCGGAAGTCTTACGTTGACACCACTTCTGCAACGAATGACCGATGACATGCGGCTTTGAAGTTTCTCTTGCTTGAGGTAAAGGTTCTGTCCGTCGTCGGCATTTCTCAGTTTAACACGGCGTCCAGGTCCGCTCGCGTTGCTCACTGCTGCTTCGCCTGCGGCGAAGGCTCCACCTTGACTTGCCGTGTTGATCGACCCTTGGCCGACGACGGGCCTTTGATGAACTATTGCCAGCCAGGAAGTCGGACTGCTGGATTTGGAGGATCACCTGACCAATCGAAACAAACCGAACGCAAGCGAACAAGATGAGCACTTGAGCCGAAAACTCACGGTAACGGAAACGAAGTTCACGCCAGGCCCCTACACGATTCAACGAGACCAAGACGGGTGTGATGACTACTTCCACATCGTTGACCAAGCTCATCAGGCAATTGTTGCCAGCATTCAGTTTTGGGACGACGTGTCCACAGATACGGAACGGGCTTGGGCAAATGCTCGACTCTTGGCCAAGGCCCCCGAAATGTTTCAGGCCCTCAAAGAGCTACTTCACTTTGCTGCGAACGGAACGCTGACGAATCCGCCAGTGGAGTTCTATGCCATTGAGTACAAAGCCAATCTCCTCATTGCCGAGGTCGAGGGTGACGAGTAACGCTCAGTGCTCGAAAAGCACGCAATAGCGGATGACTCGGTCTACAGCCGAAGTGTCTACAGTAGGTTCGACGGCCGGCCATCTCTAACTTCGCAGAATCATTCGACAATCAACCTCATCCAATTCACTCAGCTCAGGCGGCGTGACAATCCCTTGGTACTGTGGTACCGAATCCGTTGAATTTCACTTCGCTCTTTTGACAGTTTCATAGGGGTAATCATGCAACCGCCACTCGCTTGACGTGGTGCCGAGATACCGGCTCGTCAACCGAGTAGGCGGTGGTGCCCTCAGAAGGTTTTTGATCGCCGACGTTTTCGCTTGGCCAATACAAACTGTTCGCGTTCGTCTCGCGGGCCAGAGTCTTGGCGTTCACCAGCCGGGTGTCGGTGAACGCTGTGGCTTTGGCACCCATCACTCGGAAAAGTGGAGACGAGATGATGACAATCTTGGAACCAGAAGTGTTGGAGCGACTGGCCGACGCGGTGAATCGGCTCGCGGATCAAGTGCGTGTTGTTCGAGACGTGTTGGACGAGACTCGTGAGGATTTGGGTTGGCTCACGCGGAACGGACTACCCCATCAGACGACGGTTCACACGCAGCTTGTCCGCATGGCTCGCAACCCGCTCGCGCCGGATGCGAATGTGCGGTTGGAGGTTCGGAGGTTTGTATTTCCAAATGCCAGTGACTCGACACTCGCGTCCGAGCAACTCGACGAACTCGTTTCCGAGATTGCAGAAGTCGTCACCGGTACGGGACAGGAGCAAATCAATCTGCTGCTCGGTACTTTGGACGACATGCGTGTCAAGCTCGTTGCGGCGATTAGAGCA
>JANMIF010000427.1:0-19601 GCA_031375695.1 Planctomyces sp. | reverse complement strand
GTATTGCTCGTCCCATCTTTCAAATCTCGAATACCAACCGGAGTTCGGCCGCCGAATATGCCTCGGAAATTTGCCGGACTATTATCCTCCAAGCTCGTTGTGCGGTCACCATGATTACTGACGTAGCTGTTTTTCCCCTGGCCACTCGTGATCAGGGAATCACTGGGGCACATGAGAGCCGGAATGTTTCGAGTCCACCATGCTGTTCCAGCCCATGGGACATCCCCCTGATTGGGTGCCCCCAAGATGGTCTTAGAAAGAGGTGCCTGATCAATGTATGGCAACAGACCCACAAATAACGACAATCGAACTCCATTATTTGCCGTGCCCGCCCCTGTTCCGGTTAATCCAGACGGGAAGAAAATGTAAGTGTCATGGTAGTTCTGCAGTGCCAATCCCAACTGTTTGAGACTGTTTCGGCATTGACTGCGGCGAGCCGCTTCTCGGGCTTGTTGGACTGCGGGGAGCAACAGCGCAATCAGGATCGCAATGATCGCAATGACCACGAGTAACTCAATGAGCGTAAAACCAGACCGAGTCTCTTGTTTTCGATTACGCAAAAATGGCATCGGTTTCTCCTTTGAATTGAAAATAGGGACCAAGAAAACATCCAAACAAAATGTGGTCTTGCTTCACGAAAAAGCGATGTGCCCCATCGCCCACGAGTTAGCCAGACCAATGACTTGAACAAGATCTGAAAACTGAACCCGTGCATAAGACGGGGGGGAGAAAAAATAGCTTTCGCGTCCTTGGTCGTGAATGGCTTTTTGAGAGTTTTCCAAAAATAAGCGAAATTAGCAGGCCAAACCTTACGAATTTGTAATCTAATGCTCTCGTTTTGGCAGTTTTTTCGAGCTACCAAACATCCGTTCTCGACGTCATGCAATTTCGAGAAGAATTTCGTGGCTTCCCGGGTAGGTTGAAAACCTGCCCCACGACTTCGCTTGAGCGGCGCTTTTTCGTCGCGAGCCTCTTATTCTGCCGCACCGGTGGACGACCATCGGTGGGGACCAACCATGCTGGCGAAGTTGTATTCGTATTCGTTGCTCGGCATTGACGCGAAGCCGGTCGAGGTCGAAGTCGATATTTCGCCCGCCGCGCTGCCCAAAGTCATTCTGGTTGGCATGGCCGAAACGGCGGTCAAAGAAAGCACACACCGCGTCGAACGAGCGCTCGTCAACTGCGGTTACTCGCGACCAATTGACCGCGTCGTCATCAATCTGTCTCCGGCGGAGTTGCCGAAAGACGGAGCCTCCTTCGATCTGCCGATCGGCCTGGGAATCATCACCGCCTGTGGACAACTGCCACGTGACCGCTTGGGGCAGTATGCCGCCGTCGGTGAACTGGCGCTCGATGGCACGATCCGACCAGTGCGAGGTGTGCTCTCAATGGCTCTGGCCGCGCGAGAACAAGGCCAGCTCGGCTTGCTCGTGCCAGTGGACAATGTCCCAGAAGCGTCTGTCGTGGACGGCATCCAGATCATCCCGGTCGGATCGTTGACCGAAGCGGTCGGGTTTCTGTCCGGTCAGTTGGAGATCGAGCCAGCCGAGTTCAGTTGGGACCGCGCGGTCTCCGAGCACGGGCATTACGACGTCGATTACGCCGATGTCAAAGGGCAAGAATCCGCCAAGCGAGCGGTGACCGTCGCGGCCGCGGGACGGCACCACTTGCTAATGATCGGATCACCCGGGACGGGCAAGACTCTGCTCGCGCGGCGGTTGGTCACGATTCTGCCACATCTCAGCCCGGAAGAAAGTTTGGAAACAACCCGTATCTGGTCGGCAGTCGGCCGGCTCGAGCGAGGACAATCGCTGATCTTACAGCGCCCATTTCGTTCACCACATCACACGATTAGCGAAGCGGGACTCGTCGGCGGAGGGAGCACGCCCACGCCGGGCGAAATCAGTTTGGCTCACAACGGCGTGCTGTTTTTGGACGAACTGCCGGAGTTCAATCGCCGCACTTTGGAGGTGTTGCGACAACCGCTTGAAGAAAACAACGTCACGATCAGCCGGGCGATCGGGAGCGTCACGTTTCCCGCCAGCCTGCAACTGATCGCCGCGATGAACCCCTGCCCTTGCGGCTATCGCGGCGACCCGAAAAGGAACTGCCAGTGCGGGGCGTTGCTGATTCAACGCTACATGGCCCGAATCAGCGGCCCGCTGCTAGACCGCATCGACATGCACCAGGAAGTCCCGGCTGTCCCCTTCCGCGAAATGTCCGACGCCAAGACTGGCACCAGCAGCGAAACCATGCGGGAGCAAGTCGTCGCCGCGCGCGAAGTTCAAAATCATCGCTTTGCCGAATCCCCCGGCATGACGAACGGCAAGATGTCCGCTAGGCAGATTCGCCAATTCTGCAAACTCGAAACGAGTGCCGAATCACTGCTCAAGCAAGCGATGGAAGAAATGGGCTTCTCCGCGCGAGCTCACGACAAAATTCTGCGAGTCGCCCGCACTCTCGCCGACATGGACAAGACCGATCTAATCCAGGCCAACCACCTCAGCGAAGCCATCAACTATCGCACGCTGGATCGGACGTATTGGCAGTAACCCAACGTCCATCTGGCTATCAGCCCGGCCGTCAATCTGCAGTTTCCGAGCAATCGTGCGATCGCAACTGTACATGTTGAGCGTAAGTCAGAGTGGCTTCGCCTTGGATGGTTCCCGGAACGATGAATCCGGAACCCTTGTCGAGGAAAAAATGCAAATGCCATCCGAGTGGCCACGATCCTAGTCAAGTACCCCCGGGAAGATTCGAACCTCCAACCTTCGGCTTCGGAGGCCGCTTCAGGTCTTACGGGGAGACATTGAAAACTCCGTTGTTTTCCGCATGAAAATGAGAATTCCGATACCGATTCGGCGGGGGTATGTTCCCAAGTTTAAGCTCATTTAGGCCAGTTTTCCACTGATTCTGTACCGGATTCTGTACCGCAAAATCTGGCGTACCGTATCCATGACATGGCCTACTTTGACGGACACGAGTGATCCTTCAAATGGAAACAACTTCCAGACTTCGTGTGGGCAGCGATCAACCAATTGTGCTTCATTACTCCGGCAGTTCAATCCAAGGGCCAGCCGCACGCCAAGTCTGTGTGAATGAGCGTCCGTCACGAATCGCAGTCGCAGGCGCGGACAAGAATTCCCGGATTGCTTCGGACACGGCGGCGAGTTCTGGTGGTGCCTCATCGAGTCGTATCTTGCGGAGAAATCCCCGCCACTGAGCGACCTTCGAGGCATCCGTTGCGAAGGCCGGCGAAAACGCGGTTGGCTCTGGCGTCACCGTTGTGCCGCGATGGGTGAAGGTCTTTTCGATCGCCCCAGCCAGGGTCGCGCCATCGAAGTCGAACTGACGGGATAACAGCCAGATGTCGTAGAAGTCCTTCATGCGACTGTTCAGAAGGCCGAGTTGAACCATCGCTTCAAACTTTTCAGCAACAGCCGATTCGCGACTATAGCCGCGCAGCTTCGGAGCGGCCTGTCCCAAAATCGTCGGATACTCGGTCACGAGCGCACCAGGATAAACGACGTCGCCGAACCCCACATCAATCTGCATCGGGAGCGGCACGTTCTGAAGCAATCCCCGGAATGTCACCCGGACACCTTCGTAGTCAGCGTCTTCCTTGATCACCCTTCCCCTGATGCTAGTGGGGTCAAAGACGAGTGCATCAGGCTCGACGTCCTGAACGCACACGTCGTGAATGACCTTCACGAGATCATCGACTTGGTTCGGCAAGTGACCGAGCAAATCAATGTCTCTGGTCGGACGGATCGAGGACGCTCCCCAAGCAGTCAGCATCAACGCCCCTTTCAGCACGAACTTGTCCGCGTGCTTTGAAACGCTCAGTCGATAGAGAAATCGCTCCATCGCGTAGTACTGGAGCACTTCCTGAAACGGTCGCCCAGAAGACTTCGCGACCTGGAGCAGTCGTTGCCGAATGGAAGCCGGAAGATTCTTGATCGTGCGATTCTTCACAGGACGGACTCGACATAAGGGCGCATGACATTCGTGACGCGGCAGACAGCGGCGAATCGGAGAACGGCATCGGAATCGAACCGGCGTTGTTGTCGATAGGCGCGGAGCGCCTCCAGACAGGTGTCGAGTCCGATCTTGTTTCGGAACTTGAAACAATCCGCGAGCGTCTTCTCGCGAGAATACACGTGCAGTGTCACGGGGCCAATGTTGTGCGTCTCGATGCCCTCACTGTATGCCGAACCGCTGAAGCGAAAGGTGCGGACAGGCGGATGATCAATTCGTGGTGGTTCGGAATTGCGATCAATCGCGAGATAGACCTCGTGCGGAATCTGCGTCGTCAGCTCGTGAAATGCGAGCGCCGAAATGAGGCAGATCACCCCATCGGGCACCTTCGCTGCCACGACTGCCAGATCCGGATGCGAAGAGAGCGGGGCATCGACAAGCTGGTACAGCCCTCGGCTGATCTTTTCCAACTTCCCTTGCTCGACCATGACTCGCAGCGTGTCGCGATGAATCCCAGCCCGTACAGCCTGCGCCATGCGCAGCAGCCCCCCCTCTTTCCGGAAGACAGATTTCGCTCGTTTGACCACGCTGAGGTCGAGTTTTGTTGTGTCCATGTTACCGCCACTTAAATTTATCTGGAGGTATTATGGACGATTATTTGCGTTCCGTCAAACTGGCTCGTATCCGAGAGGAGGTCGGCGAACAGAACCTCCAAGATTTACCACTGCTAGCGACTGCTAACCGACGACCTGCCGTCGCGGCCGTTCTCCATGACGAGGAGCCAGCGAATTGATTTCGACAGCAACAAGCCGACGCGATCCACTGCACATCCCAATAACACTTCGGCCATCCCGCCGCTCAAGTCGAACACGAACTGCAAGCCGCCTACGAAGCGACGCTTGACGTCGACCAGATCACCCAGATCCATTCACGCACAAACGCGGCGACGAGCCATCCGTACCCGCGCCGGGGCGTCACTAAACCTCGTCGCAGCGATTCTTTATTGGTCCGCCGATCAAGCCTGTCTCCGCTTCACCGAGAAGGGTGGCAAGTCCCGCGAGATTCCCGTCCGTCACGACCTGCAACAATTCATCGTCGCCTACATCGAGTCTGCCGGTTGCGACTTCGCCGAGAAGTCTTCGCCGCTTTTTCGTGCCGCCGCGCGTCGCACTCGCCGACTGACTCAAGCCGGCCTATCGGCCGGTGACATCAACCGCATGGTCAAACGCCGTCTTCGCGACGCCGGACTCCCCGATCATCTTTCGCCGCATTCCTTCCGAGTGACGACCATCACCGACCTTTTGTCGCAGGGCGTCCCATTGGAAGACGTTCAACACCTCGCCGGCCATGCCGATCCGCGAACAACTCGCCTCTACGACCGCCGCCAAAAGTGAGTGACGCGAAACATGGTCGAGCAAATTTCGATTTAGAATCCATTCTTGCGGCCCATTGCTGGACCGCGTCGCGGAAACCAAGGTTTGTCTGCTTGCGCCGTGCGCTATCCCGCCGTTGGCTGGTTGCAATCTCATTTCAGCCGATACAACTCCGACATGCACATCACCCGCGTCTACGTTGATGGCTTCAAGCGACTCACGAACTTCACACTTGAGTTGAATGAGAAACTGAACGTCATCGTCGGCGACAACGAAACGGGAAAGACTTCCGTTCTTGAAGCGATCGCCCTAGTTCTGACTCGTCAGTACGATGGACGCACGATCGACCATGTGATCGACCCATATCTGTTCAACGCTGCGACAGTCGCCGAGTACTTCGCTCAGCGCCGAAGCAACCGCCACACGCCGCCACCCCGAATCCTAATCGAGGCGTATTTTCACGAAGACGCCTCCGATCCCGCTATGGCGAAGCTCAAGGGCGTGAACAACACAAGAAGCGATGACTGCCCTGGACTTGTGCTGTCGATTGAGGTCGATGACGACTACGTCGAGTCGCTCAGTGAATATGCCGCTGACGATTCCAATCCGACAATACTGCCGGTTGAATTTTACAAGGTCACATGGCGGTCATTCAGCGGCAACGGCGTGACGCTTAGGAATTTGAAGTTTAGAGCTGCCACGATCGACACGAGTCTTGCGCGGGTGTATCGCGGCCCGAACCGCTATTTGACGCAGATCGTGAATGATGTCCTCACCGAAAATCAGCGACACCAACTTTCGCTTGCGTACAGGAAGCTGCGCCACGGGTTCTCGCAAGAGCCGGGCGTCACGGCAATCAATGAACATTTGAAACAACAGGGCAACCCCGCGACTAAGAAGACGCTGACAGTCCAGATGGATATGTCCTCAAGGTCATCATGGGACAGCGCGGTTACTCCGCACCTGGATGACCTGCCGTTTGACTGTG
Organism: Planctomyces sp.; assembly: GCA_031375695.1. Taxonomy (GTDB): domain Bacteria; phylum Planctomycetota; class Planctomycetia; order Planctomycetales; family Planctomycetaceae; genus SXKJ01. Next base: position 13,262 of record JANMIF010000427.1, on the reverse strand, counting down.
CGGGGAAAGGCGAACAATGTCGCGTGCAAATGCGGCTGGCGATTGCCGGCGCGGAGCAGTCGCGGGTTCTGCTGATCGAGGAGCCTGAAAATCATCTGTCGCATTCAAACTTAAACATGCTCATGAATGACATCTGCAATGATTGCGGAGATCGTCAGGTGATTCTCACCACGCATAGCGCGTTCGTTTTGAATAAGTTGGGGATCGACAATCTCAGACTTATCTCTCACAGCGGAATGACGGCGGCACTCACGGGCTTGGCACCAGATACCAAGGACTACTTCATGAAACTTCCGGGGTACGACACCCTGCGGCTGCTCCTATCGAAACGGAGCATCCTTGTCGAAGGCCCCTCGGACGAGTTGATCGTGCAGCGAGCGTACAAGGACAAGCACGGAAAGTTGCCGCTCGAAGATGGACGCGATGTGATTTCAGTCGGCTCCCTCGCGTTCAAGCGTTTTCTGGAGATTGCGGTTCTGCTCAAGCTGGATGTCCGAGTCGTGACGGATAATGACGGGGACGTCGCGGCGAGGCAGGCAAAGTACGCCGAGTATCTGAATCGCGCGGATTCGACGATCCGCATTTTCTTTGACGCTGACGAGTCCTGTCCAACACTAGAACCCCAACTTCTAAAGGCGAACTCACGCGAGATGCTGAACGCGATTCTCGGTAAGACTTGCGCGGATGACGAGTCGTTGTTGAACTTCATGAGCCAGAACAAGACGGATTGTGCTCTCAAGATGTTCGAGAGTGCGCAGGCGTGGTTCGCTCCGGGATACATTGCGAATGCCATCGAGTGAGAACAGGGTCATCATCGCTTGTGCGGGGTCAGGCAAGACGACGCGGCTTGTCAAGGAGGCGCTCGTCAATCGAGATCGCCGAATTGCAATTCTCACTTACACGAACAACAACGCGCGGCAGATTACCAAGAAGTTCGGCGAACTGAATTCAGGAGTGCCGAAGCACGTTGAGGTATTGACGTGGTTCGCATTTCTGTTGCGTGAATGTGTGCGGCCGTACCAGCGGTCGAAATACGCGGACAAACGAATTGAGTCGTTGCTCTTTGTGAATCAACGGTCCGCGAGGGGGATCGCGGAGCAGGATACCGGTCGATACTACTTTGCGAACGGCGACCTGATCTATTCCGACAAGATCGGGCGGTTCGTCGTCGAATGTGAAAAGAATTCAGGCCATCGAGTTACGGCGCGGCTTGGCCAGATTTTTACGGATGTGTTCATTGACGAATTCCAAGACGTTGCTGGTTGGGATCTCGATGTTGTCGCGGGGCTTCTGCAATCGGGCATTCGTGTTACGCTCGTCGGAGATCCACGCCAGCACATTTACAGCACGAATCCTTCCTCCAAGAACGAGCAGTATCTTGGCAGCGGAATCGTGAAGCTGTTGTCGCAATGGGAGCAGGCCGGATTGTGCGCCGTCGAGTCCATGAACGGCTCCCACCGTTGCCATAGTGCGATTTGTGATTTCGCAAATTCGCTGTGGCCCGGAATGGACCCAATGAATTCCAATCGAACCGACACGACTGATCACGACGGCGTATGCCTTGTGGCAGAGAGCGCGGTGCATAACTACATCCAGCGCTATCGCCCGCAGATATTGCGACACGACAAGAGAGCGACGACGTATGGGTACGAGGCGTTCAACTTTGGATTGGCGAAAGGGCTTGAGTTCGCTCGCGTCTTGATCGTTCCAACGGAACCAATCAAGAAGTATCTGCGAACCGGCTCGCTCAGTCATGTCGAGCGGTCAAAGGACAAGCTGCACGTCGCGGTCACGCGGGCGCAGCATAGCGTCGCGTTTGTTTTTGACGGCCAGTCACCAATCGTCCCGATGCGTTTCCCCTAGCAATCCGTAACTCGTGAGTTCCATCAGTACCGAACCGCCAACCCGTCCGGACGATTATCACCGGTGTCATGAATTGCTCGCGCCGGAGCAAGCATTCCTTGAGGACGTTAGCCGCCAATGGGACTTGCCATTTCGCAGCCCCGAATGCACTTGGTTCGCTCTGTTCTGGCCGGGCCAATGAATTCTAGCGTTCGCTCTCGGTTCGATTGAGAAGAACGAACGGGACTTCACTGTGTTCGGTCATTCGCCCGACACAACTCGCGATTCCGTTGAGTTACCCAACGGGGGGGCTGGTGATACGCTTGGTGGAGAATCGCAACGTGCGACGTTGAGTGCTTTGTTTGTTCCAGCAACGGTAGTTCGTCAATTCGCGGTGATCCACGGCCATGAACGTCTTCCAAACACATTCCAAAATCGTCTCCGACTACGAGACGTACATCCGCAGCTTTCTGCGAATTGCCGATCCGGCCATTCGTGGAGTCGTCGAAGGCGAATTGAGTCAAGGCAAGCTGTGGCCGGAACCATTGCTTCAGTTCAATCCGGCCTATCAGAAGTTCGGTAGCCTGGACGAACTCACGGCTCAGAAGATTCTTCATCCGACAATTCGGGACATCTTCAAAGGGTTCACGCTTTACCGACACCAAGTTGAAGCCATCAAGCTGGGCACGGCCGGGAAAGATTTCATCGTCACTTCGGGAACCGGATCGGGAAAGTCGCTGACCTATATCGGTTCGATCTTTCACCACTTGCTGTCCCATCCAGGCGAGCAGGGAGTGACCGCTGTCGTCGTCTATCCGATGAACGCGCTGATCAATTCGCAATTCGACGAGTTCACGCGCTACAAGGAGAACTACGAGAAATCCACGGGGAACGAATTCCCCATCTCATTTGGTCAATACACGGGGCAGGAGAAGGAAGACGCTCGCGAAAAAATGCGTGTGAAGCCGCCGCAGATTCTTTTGACAAATTACATGATGCTGGAGTTGCTGCTGACTCGCGTGCGCGAGCGGTCGATTCGTGACGGCATCTTTCAGAATCTGCGGTTTCTCGTCTTCGATGAACTCCACACTTATCGGGGCCGACAGGGAGCCGATGTCGCGTTGCTCATGCGACGAATCCGCGCCCGCTGCTCGCATTCGGTGACGTGCATTGGGACTTCGGCCACGATGGTTTCGGTCGGAACACTGGCCGAACAGCGTGCCGAGGTTGCCAAAGTCGCAACCAAGCTCTTTGGAAAACCGTTTGGCGCTGATCAAGTCGTTCCTGAGAAACTCGACCGATCACTCGCGTTCAACGACCAGCTTCCTTCGGACGTGCAGCTCTCGGCCGCGATCGCCGCTGGAGTCAACCCGGACGACGATGTTGAAAAACTCAAAACGCATCCTGTTGCGATTTGGCTGGAGAATCAGATTGCACTCGAAACAAAAGAGGGCGAGCTTGTCCGTGGCAAGCCGAGGCGGATTGGTGAGATTGTTTCGGAGCTTGCGAGCGCATCCAAGCAGCCAGATGACTTGTGTCGTGGCTACTTGGAGAAGCTCTTGCAATGGATTAGCTCGGCCAACAAGCGGCTACAAGACGGCGGTGAGCGCTACACGATTCTGCCGTTCAAGCTGCATCAGTTCATTTCGCAAACCGGCTCGGTTTATCTCACGTTGGACCAAGACGAGCATCGTTACATCACGTTGGAACCGGGATTGTTCAAACGCGATGAAGAGGCCAAGAAGCCGATCTTCCCCATCGTGTTCAGTCGCGCCAGCGGCCATGCGTTCGTCTGCGTTTCACGCATTGGGAGTCGTTTAGAGCCTCGCGAGTTTCGCGAGAGTTCAGCCGAAGAGGATGACGAGAACTCGGAATCAAACGACGGCTACTTGATCGTTGGCGACGAAGTTTGGAACCCGTCCGATGATTGCGACCAGCTTCCCGAATCTTGGTGGCGAATGACCAAGCAGGGACCGGTTCCGGAATCGAGGAAGAAGGCATTCTTTCCCATCAAGCTGTATTTCGACGAGTTCGGAGGCTGTTCGGAGACGATCCCTTTTCAGCAGGGTTGGTGGGGCTGGTTTATGAAAGCCCCGTTGCTGTTCGATCCCACCGGCGGCGTGTTCTACGACACCAAAACGAATGAAGGGACGAAGCTCACGAAGCTCGGAAGCGAAGGCCGTAGCACGTCAACCACAATCACCGCCTTCTCAATTCTGAATCAGCTTGACGATGCGGGCTATCAGCAAAGAGACCAGAAGCTGCTCAGCTTCACCGACAATCGGCAGGATGCCGCGCTTCAAGCCGGGCACTTCAACGATTTCGTCCAGGTCGTTCGACTGCGTGCCGGCATCCACAAAGCACTCACACAGTCTCCGTCAGGCACGTTGACCTATGCCACGATCGGCGAGGCCGTTCGCAATTCACTTGGTTTGCCATTTCTGGATTTCGCCAATCGCAACGAAGAACCGACCCTTGCGCCGATTCGACGCAAGTACGAGCAGTGCTTGCAGGAATTCCTGACTTACCGCGCGATCGCCGACCTGAGACGAAGCTGGCGAATCGTCCTGCCCAACTTGGAGCAGTGCGGCTTGCTGGCTGTCGAGTATCTGGACTTGGAAGAGATCGCCGCCGCAGACGAGTTTTGGGCCAAAGTCCCGCTACTCGGCGTTCTAAGTCACGCCGATCGCAAGGACTTCATCGAAACCATTCTGGATTTCTTTCGACTCGAATTCGCCATTCACAGCGAGAACTACCTCACGCAGTCCAAGATCAAGGAGTACGAAAAGCAATTCGGTGAAATGCTGGTGTCGCCCTGGACTCTGGACAAAAACGAAGAACTTCGAGAGCCGTTCTTTGTTCGGTTCGACACACTCCAACGGTCAACAAGAATCTCGACCAAGAGCATGGGACCAGCCAGTGGCCTTGGCAAGTACATCAAGCAGTACGTCCGGCGAAACGCGATTGACCTTGATCTACACGGCGACCACTACCGCGATTTCATTTTGAAATTGATGGCACTCTTGGAGGATGCCGACTACCTCAAATCTCAAAAGGCCAGAAACGAAAAGAACGAAGAAGTCCCGATTTACCGACTGCGTCTCGAAAAAATCATTTGGCGAGTCGGCGATGGCGAGACGGTCAAAACCGATGTCATCAAGCAGCGTTCTTACAAGGATCAGGCTCCCCAGCCCAACAAGTTTTTCCGCACGCTGTATCAACGTGACTTCGCCAAGATGAAGCGGTTGCGAGGCGAAGACCACACCGGACAGCTTGGAACCGAAGTCCGCATTCAACGGGAAGACGAATTTCGAGCCGGTGATATCAGTGCCCTGTTCTGTTCCCCAACAATGGAATTGGGAATCGACATCAGCAATCTGAGCGTTGTTCACATGCGCAACGCTCCGCCGAACCCGTCGAACTACGCGCAACGCTCAGGGCGTGCCGGGCGAAGCGGTCAAGCCGCATTGGTCTTCACCTACTGTTCCAGCTACGCGCCGCACGACCGGCATTACTTTCAGGAACAAAAGGCGCTTGTCGCCGGGGCGGTGATCGCCCCGCGTCTCGACCTTTGCAACCGCGAGTTGCTGACTTCGCATCTCAACGCGCTGGTGATTTCAGAAATCGGTTTGCCCGGACTGGATGATGTTGGGGCCGGCAAGCCGTCAATCATGCGTCTGGTGGTTGATGACAACGACAAGCTGCCACTCGCATCCGAAGCTCGTGCCGGGTTGGACATCCCCCACGCCAAGTTCGACGAATTGAAAGCGACATTCAAACGAGCCATTCGCGACTTTGAGGGCGAACTCGAATCGAAAGCGGCGACTTGGTACTCCGATCAATGGATCGAGCAAAACCTAACGCACGTCGCGGACCATCTCGACAAGGCACTTGATCGCTGGCGGCGGCTGTACCGTTCGGCAAGAACGATCCTCACACGGGCGACGCAGAAGATTGAAAGCGGCACGTTAAGTCTTGGAAGCGACGAGTACCGCAAGCACAAACGCAATCAAGACCAAGCCACTCGGCAGTTGGATTTGCTGCGAAATGATTTGACCGGACGTTCGACTGAGTTGTCCGAGTTCTATCCCTATCGCTACTTCGCTTCGGAAGGGTTCCTTCCCGGCTACAACTTCACTCGACTCCCGCTGCGAGTGTTCCTGCCAACGAGCGATTCGTCGGGTGAATTCATTTCCCGGCCGCGATCCATTGCACTCCGCGAATTCGGCCCGCAGAACATCATCTATCACAATGGCCGCAAGTATCGAGTCTGCCAACTCGTCGTGCAGGATGCCGAGTCTTCGCTGGCAGAAGCCAAGGTCAGCACGAAGGCGGGCTATTTTCTGACGGCAGACCAGAAGGACTTGGAGATTTGCCCGTTCACCGGCCTCAGTCTTGGCGACAACGCCAACAAGGAACATCTTCATGACCTGATGGAGATGGCCGAATCCAGGGCCGAGGAAATTGATCGCATCTCGTGCGAGGAAGAGGAACGAGTCTCGCGCGGCTACGAGATCAACACTTACTTTTCCATTGATGGCGGACACGTTGACCGAGTTCGCAAAGCGGTGGCGAAGTCGAGCGAGAGTGACTTGCTGAATCTCCGCTACATCCCGGCCGCTCGACTCGTCCACGTCAACTCGCAATGGCGGTCACAGCGATCGGCCGGCTTTCCGCTCGGCATGGTGTCCGGCGACTGGCGGAGTTCGATTCCGGGAGCGGACAGCCCCATCAAGGAAGACTTCCGGCTGGTGAAGCTGTGGACTTCCAATCTCGCCGATGCGCTTTACATCGAGCCGATTCAGGCACTCGGTTTGGAAAAGGAAGGCGTCATCACGCTGCAACACGCATTGAAGCGGGCCATCGAAGGTGTCTTTCAGGTCGAACCGAACGAGATCGGTGTCGTCACCGTTGGAGACCCGGAAAGTCCCAACATCTTGTTGTACGAAGCCGCCGAAGGAAGTCTCGGCATCCTGTCGCAATTCGTGGAAGACGTGCAGGTGTTCCGCAAGGTTGTCGAGCAGGCCATCGCACTCTGCCGGTTCGACGATGCCGAATACAAAGGCCCGGCGTCCTACGACGATTTGCTGAGCTACTACAACCAACGCGACCACAAAATCATCGACCGGCACTTGATTCAGGACGCCTTGCAAAAGCTGTTGATTTGCGACATCGAGATTCAGGCCAACACGAGCTTCAAGAGCTACGACGATCATTACCAGACGCTCTTGCGTGGCATCGACCCCACATCCTCGACCGAGCGGAAATTCCTCGACCACCTTTATCAGCACGGCTTCCGGTTGCCAGACGCGGCTCAGAAGCGAGTCGATGGATTGTTCGTGCAACCCGATTTCTACTACGAGCCGCGTATTTGGGTGTTCTGCGACGGCACGCCGCACGACGAACCCGCCGTCCAGGCGGACGACGAGTTGAAGCGGCAGGCCATCATCGCCAAAGGCGACGAAGTTTGGGTCTATTACTACAAGGACATCCTCGCCGACAAAATCGCGGCACGACCGGACATCTTTAGGAAAGTGCGATGACTGTTTCTCTGCAACCCGGAAAGCTCGTCAAACTGCGGGGGCGAGATTGGATCGTGCTCCCTTCGGACGATCCCGAACTCTTGGTCGTCAAACCGCTGGGCGGTTCCGACGACGAGATCGCGGGCATCTATCGGCCGCTGGGCGTCGAGACCGACGAGCCGACCGACGCACATTTTGATGAGCCGACGAAGGACGACCTTGGCGATATCAGCACGGCCCGTCTGCTGTACGACTCGGCTCGACTCGCCTTCCGCAACGGAGCGGGACCATTCCGATCGTTGGCCAAGCTGTCGTTTCGCCCGCGTTCCTATCAGATGGTTCCGCTCATTATGGCGTTGCGGCTGGAGTCGATCCGCTTGCTGATCGCGGATGACGTGGGCGTTGGCAAAACCGTCGAGGCGTTGCTGATCGTCAAAGAACTGCTGGAGCGACGGAAGATCAAACGCTTCGCCGTCGTGTGCCTGCCGCACTTGTGCGAGCAATGGCAAGCCGAGATTCGGGACAAGCTCGACTTGGAGGCGGTCATCATCCGCTCCAACACCCAGGCCCGGCTCGACCGGCAGATTCAAGGCGACACCAGCGTTTACGATTTTTATCCGTTCCAAGTCATCAGCATCGACTTCATCAAGTCGGACACTCGCCGCGATGTCTTCATCGAGCAATGCCCGGAGTTGGTGATCGTGGACGAGGCCCACTCCTGCGCTCGGCCGGCGGGAGCGTCCGCCAGCCAGCAGCAGCGTTACCACTTGGTCAGCCGCATCGCCAAGAAGCCGAACCAGCAACTCATTCTGCTCACCGCGACACCGCACAGCGGCAAGCCGGAAGAGTTTCATTCGTTGCTCGGAATGTTGCGGCCGGACTTCGAGACCCTCGACTTGCCGGAGTCCAGCCAAACGCAACGTCGCGAACTCGCCCGCTTCTTCGTGCAGCGCAAGCGGGCCGACGTTGAGCAATGGATGGGAGAAGACACGCCCTTCCCGAAGCGTGAAGCGTTCGAGTGGCCCTACGATCTTTCCAAGGGTTACGGACGTTTCTTTGTCGAGTTGCTCGACTTTGCTCGGAAGCTGATCGTTCCCAATCCCGCGAGCGGCGGACAAAAGCGAGTTCAGTATTGGACCGCATTGGCGTTGTTGCGTGGCGTCATGTCGAGTCCCGCCGCTGGTGTCGAGATGCTCAACACGCGGCTGGATGGATTGGCTTCCGTGGCCGTCGATGAAGCCGCTGATGAGCCGACCGGCACGACCGACGCGGAAAACAATCCGGTTCGAGACTCCGAATTCGGGTTTGAGGGTGACAACACCCCCACGCCGGTCATCGAGCGAAATGATTGGTCGCGTAATCAGAAGGAACAGCTTCGCAGTTTCGCCGAGCAGTTGGGGAAACTGGCGAATCTCAAGGACGATCAGAAGGTGGCGTCCGCCGAGGCGATTCTTGAGGACTGGCTTTCACACGGATTCAACCCTGTCGTCTTCTGCCGCTACATCGCCACGGCGAACTACGTCGGCGAGAAGCTCGCGCCCGCGCTCAAGAAGAAGTTTCCCAAGCTGGACCTGCAAGTCATCACCAGCGAATTGCCCGACGATCTTCGCAAGCAGCGTATCGAAGAAATGGGCAAGTCGCCGCTGCGAGTGCTGATCGCCACCGACTGCTTGAGTGAAGGCATCAATCTTCAAAACCAATTCACGGGGGTTTTGCATTACGACCTGCCGTGGAACCCGAACCGTTTGGAGCAACGCGAGGGTCGAGTGGACCGCTTCGGGCAGGTCGCGAAAGTCGTCAAAGCCTGTCTGCTTTATGGAGCCGACAATCCCATCGACGGCATTGTGCTGGACGTTCTGCTGCGAAAGGTTCGCGAGATCAAGAAATCGACCGGCATCAACGTCCCGTTCCCGGAAGATTCGCAAAGTATCATCGACACCATCACTCAAGCGTTGCTGCTGAATCCGAACCGTCAGATCCTCAAGCATCGCGACGACCAGCAGATCACGTTCGACTTTGGCGAATTCGATGAAGCCGCACAGTCCAAGGCCAGCGTGACTCGCAAAGTGGACGAAGCGGCCGAGCGTGAAAAAGCCTCGCGCAGCATCTTCGCTCAGAACGCGATCAAAGCTCAGGAGATTGAGACCGACCTGCGCGAAGTGGATGAGGCCATCGGCGATCCTCACGCCGTCGAAGAGTTCGTCACGGCGGCACTCAACAACTTGCTCGGCGTTCAGGTCACAAAGGATGCCAAGGGCTATCGCATCGTCATGGGCAACTTGCCGCCGCAACTCCGCGACTTGCTGCCGGACGGCGATCCAGTCAGGGTCAGTTTCCTATCGCCGACGCCGCCGGGTTATCACTACTTGGGACGCAACAATCGTTTCGTCGAGCAGCTTTGCCAACTGGTGATGGGCAACACGCTCGCCCGCGTTGATAAACGAGCGGCCAGAGCGGCGATCATCCGCACGCGGCAGGTCGCGACCAAGACCACGCTGTTGCTCTTTCGTTGCCGCAACGTGATCGAACAGCAAAAGGGCCAACATCAAGTCGTCGCCGAAGAAATGGTGTTGTGGGGTTGGCGAGGCACTCCGCAACAGAAGGAGTTTCTCGGTCACGCCGAAGCCAAGAAACTGCTGGCCGAAGCACGAGCGACATCGGACCTGACTCCGCAGGCGCGAGCCAGTTTCCTCGACAACGAATTGAACATCCTCTCGGCACTCAAGACCGAATTCGACCGCGTGGCCGAACAGCAGTCCAAGCGATTGGTCGAAGCTCACGAACGATTCAGTGCTTTGATGGACGGCAAGCGATTTCAGGTCGTGTACCCGGTGCTCCCAATGGACCTTCTCGGCGTTTACGTTCTGCTCCCCGATGGCGGCTAACCAAGCACACAGCCCAACTACAGTTCCGACCGCGACACACCCCAGATTGACTGACAATGAATTATCCCAGCATCAGGATCGAGGGAGCGATCCTATCACCAGACATTTTCGACCGACTGGACGACGCCGTTGGCCAACAGCCAGCGGACTTCGGTTTCGAGTCATCCGCCAAGGTCAAGGACGAGATCGCTCGCGCGTGGGCTGACGCTCAGGACTACTGGCGAATCTTCCAACGCAAGCTGGAGTCGCTCAAAGCCGAATCGCCCGCCACCACCGAGACGCGCAACAACTGGATTGTCCCGCTGCTGGGTTTGCTCGGCTATCAGCTTGAGTATCAAGCACGCGGCACGGAGTTGAATGGCAAGAACTACCCGCTCTCGCACCGCGCCACCAACCGAGGCCAGACTCCCGTTCACATCATCGGTTGCCGTGAGCCGGCCGGGCTGGACCGCAAGCCGGAGAAGTCGGCTTTGCGAATGTCGGCTCACGCGATGGTACAGGAGTACCTGAACCTCACCGATCAACTCTTCGGCTTGGCGACGAACGGCCGAGTGTTGCGGCTGCTGCGCGACAGCTCGCGGCTGATCAAACTTTCCTATCTGGAGTTCGACCTCGACCGCATCTTCGCCGACGGATTGTTTGCCGACTTCGCGATGCTGTATCGGCTGTTGCACGCCTCGCGTTTGCCGCAGTCGGCCGAGGCCGCGTCGTCGTGCTGGCTGGAGCGGTATCACCAGGACACCATCGAGCAAGGCACGCGCATCCGCGACGGCTTGCGAGCCGCCGTCACCGAGGCGTTGGAGCTTCTCGGCACGGGCTTCATCTCCGATCCCCACAATGACGCTCTACGTCAGCAGATCGAAACGAAGCAGCTTGCGCCGGAGGACTTCTTCAAGCACATCCTGCGGCTCGTGTATCGGCTGCTGTTCTTGATGGTGACGGAAGAGCGTGGGCTGGTATTTCCCAAAGGGACAACGACCAAGCACATCAACATCTATTTCCAGCACTACAGCGTGCAGCGACTGCGGCGGTTGGCGTTGACGCGCGGGTTGAAGATCGAACGCTGTCACGATGCGTGGCTCTCGCTGCTGTCCACGTTTCGGCTGTTTGAGCATCCCGACACCGCCGCGAAGCTCAGCATGACCGCGTTGGTGGGGCAGCTCTTTCATCCGGAGAGCCTTGGCTCGCTCCCAGGCTGCCGCTTGAGCAACGCCGCGCTCTTCAGTGCTCTGGACCGGCTGTGCAACTTCAACCATCCCAAGAGCGGCCAGCGGATGCCCGTCAACTTCGGAGCATTGGCCACCGAGGAATTCGGCTCGGTGTACGAGAGCCTGCTCGAATTGCATCCCATCGTCGAATCCCAGCCGACGCCGCTGTTCCGCTTCAAGCAAGCCGCTGGCAACGAGCGGAAGACGACGGGCAGTTACTACACGCCGTCGAGCTTGGTGGACTGTCTGCTCGACAGCGCTCTTGATCCGGTGCTCGACGAGCGCATCCGCGACTTTGCCAAGCTCGGCTACAAGTCCGCCGAGGCGGCCATCCTCGCTCTCAAGGTCTGCGACCCAGCTTGCGGGAGCGGCCACTTTCTGATCGCGGCGGCTCAGCGCATCGCCCGGCGGCTGGCCCGTGTGCGGTCGGGGGATGATGAGCCGTCGCCGCAGGTCATGCGGCACGCGCTCCGCGACGTGATCGGCCACTGCATTTACGGCGTGGACATCAATCCGATGTCCGTCGAGTTGTGCAAGGTCGCGCTCTGGATGGAGGCGATGGAGCCGGGCAAGCCGCTGTCGTTTTTGGATCATCACATTCAGTGCGGCAACAGTCTGCTCGGCACGACCCCCGCGCTCTTGGCGAAGGGCATTCCCGACGACGCCTTCACCGCCATCGAAGGGGACGTGAAAGCTCGCGTCGCCTCACTCAAGAAGCAGAACAAGAGCGAGCGGCCATTGGAGTCTGGCAAACGGCAGCGGTTGCTTGGCGACGTTCCATTCAAGCTCGGCAACATCGCTGCCGACTTCGCTCGGTTGAACACGGCTCCCGATGGCACATTCGCCGAGGTGGCCGCGATGCAGGAGCAGTACGCGCGGCTCGTCAGCAGCAGCGACTACGCATCGACGCGGCTGCTGGCCGATACATGGTGCGCGGCGTTCGTCTGGAAGAAGGACGACTCCGACTTGGGCAAGATGTGCCCGACCGAGCGTGACTTCCGCAAGGTCGAATCCCACGCCGCCACCGGCCTCTTGCCCCATGTCCGCGAGGAAGTCAAACGCCTGCGCGACCAATACCAATTCTTCCACTGGCACCTCGTCTTCCCCGATGTGTTTCGTCTGCCCGGCAAGGACGAGACGCCAGAGTACGAGCAGACCGGATGGTGCGGCGGCTTCGATGTCATGCTTGGCAATCCGCCGTGGGAGCGAGTGAAGATTGAAGAAAGAGAATGGTTTGCAGAGTGCCGGCCAGACATCGCAAACGCGCCAAATGCCGCAGCGCGAAAGAAACTCATCGAGCGTGTTCGCGCCGATGCGCCGGTTCTCTATGCCCTTTTTTCGGACGCGAACCGACGATCGGAAGGTGAATCCCACATATTGCGGCACAGCGCCATTTATCCCCTTTGCGGGCGCGGCGACATCAACTTATACGCGGTATTTGCAGAGAACATGGCCTCCCGACTGAATGATCGTGGTTATGTTGGAGCGGTATTACCGAGCGGAATCGCGACGGATGATACAACCAAGTTCTTCTTCCAAAGGCTCGTCGACGGTAACCACGTTGTGAGCTTTTTCGACTTTTGGAATCGCAAACAGATCTTCCCCGGCGTGCAAGCGAAGCTCAAGTTCTGCCTTCTAACATTCTCAAACGTCCCCCACGATCACTTTCGTGTCGCTGCCCAGCTCGATGATTTTGAACTTCTGCGTGCGAGCGACAGGACGTATTACCTTTCCTCCGACGACGTTCAAAGAATTAACCCGAACACACGAAACTGCCCGACGTTTGTTTGCCGAAAGGACGCGGA
>JANMIF010000321.1:0-10894 GCA_031375695.1 Planctomyces sp. | reverse complement strand
TTGGACTACCAGACGCCGCACGAAGTCTTCACCGCGAGCGTCCAAATAACATCTGATCGTCAGACGAAACGGTCGAAAACACGTCGGCCAACTCTCTCTTAAATCGCGTCTCCCACTGTCCAACTCTTGGGGTCCACTTCACTCAGTTGACTCTATTCGACTTATAGCCGGACAGTTGTGACCACGGAATTGTTTTCATCATGCGACTTTTGGTTGAAGGTGATCTCGACGGCCGATCAATCTGCGACGAATTGGCGGTCCTCAAGGAGACGACTTGGCATGTGACCTGGTCGGCCCTGGTCCGGGTTGATGGTGATGATTCAGCCACTCAGAAACTACCAGCAGTTCTTCGCGGTCCAGGAAACCGTCGTCGTTCGTGTCGAAGTGATCGAAGTGCGGCAGGACTAGTCCACGAACTTCGCTCTTGCTGAGTTTGCCATCTTTGTCTTTGTCCCCAGCAAACATTTGCCGAGCAAATTCTTCCGGCTTCCAATAGCCGGCCCCGTTGCCGCGTGGCCCGCCACCGTCAAGATCGTGCCGACGGTGCAGAATGTATTCCTGCCGCACGGCGTGACAACTCTCTTCGCCAACGCACGCAAAATAGGTCACGGTCAGTCGCAACGGTATTTCGGCCGGCCAAGCTTCGACCTTCAGCAGGAACTCGCGCGGATCTGCATCGCTCGTGGCCTTCACTTTCGGAGCAGCCGCTTCCAACTTGTCGACCGCGACACCTTCAGCCGGCTCGATCTGAAACGACAACGGCTTCGTCAGGTTATTCCAGTGTGCGTCGTGAAACGGATCGAGATGAAAGCCGAGGTAAAGCTGACCGGCTCCGTCCTTGAGCAAATCGGCATCGGCCTCGGCTCGCAGCTTGGCGAAGAACGGCGGACCCTTCGGTTCGACCTTCGGTTCCATGACGACGGCCTGCATCTGCGGACGACGAACGCGCGGCACGATACCTCGCGCGGCGGGAGTTTTCGGCGGCAGATCTAGCTTCAGATGCACGTCTTCTTCTCGCGTGATGTGATCCACCGGACCAACCAGTTCTTCCAAGTCCGCGCGAACCTGAGCCGGATGACTCCACGCACGCTTGCGGACGATGATTCCTTCAGGATTCACCAGGAACTCCGAATTGGGCCGATCACCCAGTGCATGTTTGAGCCGATTGTCCATCGCATCGACGATCCACGGGATCGTGGCTCCGAGTTGTTTGTCCGCTTGTCGCGCGTGAGCCAGCCGCTCGGCGAGCGTAAATGGTTGAACGTAGTTGCCCGCCAACTCCGGATGAGCCAGCGTCTTGTAGATGAAAAAGAACTTCACACCCTTCGGACCGTAATCGCGATGCACCGCCTCCAGACCGGAGACGTTCCACAGAAACGGCGGTCAAGTCAGGCAACCGAAGGTGAGTACCGTGTAATGCCCACGCAGGTCCGAGGTCTTGAACTCGGTGCCGTCCGGTGAATACACGGCCAACTCCGCCAGCGGATCGCCGACCGCCGGCTTCCCTTTGAGGAATTCTTCCTCCCGCTCTTGGCCTTGCCCCCTTTGAGCATGCACATGCGCCGGCAACACGACCAACGCGAGAGCTAACGCAAGCAACGAGGCGCAACGCATGACAGGCTCCGTTATGTAGGTTGAATCTCTTACCCGACTCGCACGCTGAGACTCGGATCGGGATGATCAGTTTGATCGGGAGGTTTGGTTGGGACAAAGTCCCAACCGACGTTTCAGTCACTTTGTTTTGAGTTCGTTCTGTGCTTGTTCCAGCAATAGCAACAAAAGCATTTGTTCCATTTCGCGAGGATTGAATCCAAATGGCCCAGGTCCGCCTCGATAGGCAACATGGCCTTCGCGGTCGATGACGTACAACCGGTCGGGCCAGCCTCCGTAGGTTCGGCCAACGTGGTTGTCGATTTCGTCCACGACCAATGGTCCGTTGATTTTCAACGTGGCGGAACATTTCCCCGCCACGGCGCAACGATCTTCGAGCGTGGTGGGTTGTTTGATGAGGATGCTCGCTTTGGCATTCGTTTCGGTCGGCCCGCGATGATCGGTGGGATGCGCTTCGCGAACATAAACTCGCAGGAATTCGACCTCGTCCATTCGCTGGCGGTACATCTCCTCCAGCGTTTCTGAGTACGTCCGGTAGTTGCCACAGGAAAAGCAGCCGAAGATGAGCACGACTGGCTTCTTGCCTCGAAAGGACGACAGCCGGACGGTCTTGAGTCCGTCTGGCGAACGTAGTTCAAAATCGGGAGCTACTTCACCGACCTTGGGAAGATCAGCGTTGAAATTCGAGTTCGCGTCGTCCAGAAACTCCGCAATGCTGGCGAAGTTCGACGTCTCTTTCCGAGTCTTCACGACTCGGGGCAAGTAGATCATTTCCTCTAATTGCTCCTCATTGAGAGAGCCTTTCTCCTTCGCGACCTTGGCGAACAGCGTTCGCCATTCTTCGGCCGAGATGCGGCCGTCACTATCAGAGTCCGTGGATTTGAACAGAGCGAATGTGGTTTCTTTCTGCCGGCAGAGAAGCCCTTCATTGGACCAGTCGAAATCCTCCGCAGTCAAAACTCCATCCCAAGTCCGATCCAGGCGAGCGAAGTTGGCTGCCGTCCCCGGAAACTCTTTGCGAGTGACAGTCTTGTCTCCGTCCTCGTCGTACTTCGTGGCTAGCCATTTCCAATCGAAGCGAGATTCGCCCGTGCGAATGAGCGCAGCATGTCGCGCCGCGTTTCTTGCCGAATCGTTCGCCGAGTTCGACTTCTCTTTCGGCGACTTATTCGCCCATGCAACGGCGAGTAATCCAAACGTCGCGAAGGTGGCGGCGAGAATTAACCAGTGAGCCCGTCTCATAGAAAGTGTCTCCGATTTTGGAAGCAGAAGTCGTGAGACTTCAGTCCGAACTCTCACGAGTTCAGCGACGTTGTTCAGTTGCTTTCCGATTTCTTCGGTGCTGGGACGGTCGGGCTAGATTGGTGGTGATCGTTCAGCCGATCGCTGATGACAGAGAGTTCGTCGTAATCCAGAACGTCAACGTGGTCACAAACCAACCGCACGAAATACTGTCAGAACGGGATCGGTGCCAACGATGTATGTGAAGTTTTTCTTGGTTGGCTCACCCCCCGCAGCGGGCACGAGCGTGAGTTCCAATTCACACCACCAACTCGCGTCCTCGGCTCGGCCTTCGCCAATGATGCGGTACTCCTGAAGCTTCGCGCCGTTGGTCCATTGCATCTCTTGCACGACGATTTTAGGCGACCACTTTTGCAAGTCGTCCATGTTCCCGCCGCTCTTCCAATGTTCGAGCACTTGGTTCAAAGTGGTTTTTGCCAAATCAACCTTCACCGGCTTGTTTCGTGGGCCGCCGCAACCCGACAAAGTAATCCATAAAGCAGTGCAGATTAGCGCGGCCGAGTTTCTCCGAAAGGACACGTCAATTGAGCCCCGGGAAGATGCTGAAAACATGATTGACCTTCGTTCGTGGGGCAGGTTTTCAACCTGCCAGTCGGTGTGCTATTGGGCAGGTTGAAAACCTGCCCCACGAGAAACGCCTTTCGCATGCGTGGACGATTAGAATTCACCCACGACTTCCCTGCCGTTACGAGTCCCAATGGCCCGCCAAGTGGCTAGGTTGATACTGCTGTTGACGAATCGCACGGCTCCATCAGCCATTACCAAATGCACACCGCCAGCATGCCGGCTGCTCGCCGTCATCGCCGCCTTAGCGGCTGGTTGAAAACCACAGGATCGACCATTCGGTGGGCCGATGTGCTGATAGGCGTTCTTGCCGTCCATCCACGGTGCACCCATGAAATTCGCGAATTGGTTAGCCAGATTGGCGATGTTGACGGAAGCGCACATCTGTAGGGCGTCATCCGGCGTGATCGGATTTAACGCACTCAAATAAGTATCAGCATCGGGAGTAGAAATCCCGTTGTTGCCGTCCGTCACATTTCGCTCACTAAATGCGGCGGTCTGACTGGTGCCGTCCTTAAGGTCCGCCATTCTCGTGGCGCTTAGCCAATAGATCACGCCATCTGCGGCCGGGTCTTGCCACAAGGGGCCGGTTCCTTTGTTTGGAATGTAGTTCACCGCCCCTCCTGACGCCGGGAGTGGGTTCTGGAAATCGGACGGACAGCGAAACTGCGGCAATTCGATCATTCCGACCGCAGTGTTTGCGGGATTGGTGATCACCAGTTTGAAATCAATCTTCTTAAATAAAGGGGCCTGATCGAGCTGCGGCAAGAGCTGGCTCAACGCCGAGTATTTGTTCCCGGTTCCACCAATCGCGAACGGGAAACACTTGGCGGTATCGATGTAGTTGTGCAACGCCAACCCGATTTGCTTGAGATTGTTTTTGCACTGCGACCGGCGAGCCGCCTCACGAGCTTGTTGCACAGCAGGGAGCAGCAGAGCTATCAAAATGGCGATTATGGCGATCACGACCAGCAGTTCAATCAACGTGAAACCGCGACGTGACGGCACAGAAACGGAACGAATGGAAAACATGACAACGCTCCAAAAACAGGGAATAAATGGAATAGGAGAACGAGATGCGCGGTTTTCACGACGCGTCGTTTTTGCAAGCCGGGCGGCATTAGCCCCCGTAACGGAATTCATTGATCGACGTTGTCCGGAAGCTAATGCCCCCCGGCTCGCCAGATCGTTTGGCGCGATAATCAGCGACGCGCAAACTTCACAGCTTTGCGCACCCTCAAGCGATCAAACGCGTGCTTTGGGAGGATGGTCCAAGCAGGACAAAGAGCATCCCGCCACCAGCAATTCAGACTCCAACAACGCACCCAAATTCGGGATGTCAGCGTCGCGAATCTCTTCGATCACACAAGCCAATTCGTTTGGCACATCCAAGTTTGTCGGCCGGCTCGGCAGCGGCGGAACTTCCGACCGCTTCGAGCAACTTGGCCCGTGGCATAGTCGCGACGGTGTCTTAGCTGGGCTGGGATACTCATCATGACTGGAGGCCGACTGATGTCCCGCATCACCGCTGGAATGCACCAAATAGTCGCCGCAACTTGCCTGACATTGCTTTTCTGAAGCGCCAAACACGGCGCACACGATTGCGGCGCAGAAGGCAAATTTCAACAACTTGTGGGCGAAAGTTGACACAGCGGAGGAAGATACTGACGGACTTCGAGTTTGTGAAAGGAAAAATTCGAAGATTACGAAGTGGTAATCTAATGAGCCGCGTTGCCCGGCCGCAAGGCGACGGTCAGGCCGAACGTCTCTTCAAACAGACTGGAATGTTGTTTCAGCGTCAACTGTTCGAGCGACAGGTCGTCCGTATCTGAGATTGAGATGACGAGCCGGTCGTCGTCTCGCGTGCATTCAAAGTTCGTGATCCGCTGCGAATACGATCGGTCCATCGCGACCGCGATTCGCAGCAGCGAGGCCAACTTGCAGACGATAACTCGGCTGTCGCGGTCCAGCGGTGCGAAGCCGGGATGAGTCGGCTTCGGCGAGGCTCGGCGGTGATATCGCGCCACCAGCGCGACCAGCAATTGATCTCGCTGGCTCAGACCGAACAGTTCGCTGTTCTGAATCAAGTACATCGAGTGCTTATGGTAACTCGTCGTGTTGACGTACAGACCGACTTCGTGCAGCAGCGCGGCAACACGCAGCAACAACGCCATGCGAGGATCAAGTTGATGCTCGTCGCGAAGCTGATCGAACAGCTTGCCGGCCAGCATCGCGACGTGCCCAGCGTGATGCTCGTCGATCGCGAACTTGCGGCCGAAGTCGAGCGCCGACCGCGTCACCTGTTGAGCGAACTCCTCGGACCACGCCCCTTTGACCGCTGTGTCCTTCAGCAACCCGTCACGCAAATTCACATTGGTGACCAAGATGTGATCCAGGCGAAGCGTCCGAGCCAACAGGCTGTACGCCAGCAGCGCCGGGCCAAGCGTTTCGGCATCGGGAAACGACACGCGATACTTGGCCACGATCTCATCCGGTGAAAGCTCCAGCACTTTGTCAGTAAACCGTTCCAGCGAGGCGGTCGAGACTCGACCAAGCTGTTGCAGCTTTTTCTCTGGCAGAATCTGAGCCGCCGCGAAGCGGATATCGCCGCCGAGCGCAATCAACTCGGTCGGCCCTTCCGGCGGAACGTGCAACACGATTTCTTCGACCGTCCGCCCGATCTGGCTTTGCATGATCGGCCGCACTTTCAACTTTGGCAGACGGTATTCTTCTAACATCTCACGCAGCCTCAACGATCCCAGCCGAAACGTGTGTGAGTAGCTCACTTGCCCATTCTGCACGAGCAGCACTTCCGTCGTCCCGCCGCCGACTTCGATCACAACTGTTTTCGCCGCGGCGAGCGCCGGCTCGGATTTCAAAAAGGGCTGAATCCCCAAAAAGGTGATCCGATTCACTTCCGCTTCGTCGAGCGGTTCGACGGTCAGTCCGGTCCCGATGTAAACGCGGTCGATGAACGCCAGCCGATTCGTCGCTTCCCGCACTGCGCTCGTGGCGATCACTCGAATCTGATCGTTTCCGACAACCTGATACTCCTTCAACAACTGCCGATAGCTTTTCAAAACCTTGACGCATTCTTCGATCGTGCTCCGCCGAATCTGTCCGCGCGTGAACGTGTCCTTTCCCAAGTCCACGCCTCGCGTCACGTTTTCGAGAACCCGCACGCCGCCAGCGGAATCAATCTCGGCGATGGCCATTCGAATCGCCGTCGTGCCGATATCAATCACCGCCACCGGTCGCACGATTGGTACGGTCGGCGGTGAGATTTCTGAAGTCGTTGTCACGCTCACGGAATTGGCCTCGTACGATCGGATCGCCTGGAAAGTTTTCGTCTGCCGGTCGCCTTATAGCGTTTCCACCGCGATCAATGGAGCGCACTCCAAATACGAGCCGGCCATGAATGGCCACAGTCAAACCATGAAGGAAGTTGCTTCACATTTCGCTTTCCAGAAACGGGTCCAAGCCAGGAAGACGCGAAGGCACCGGGCTATCTCCTGCGTGGTTATTCGCGAGTCACGACTTCATCCAAATTGAGCAACACGTTTGACGCCAGAGTGTATGCAGCCAAATCAGCAGAGTTGAGGTTTTCCTTCGGCTTGGACGCACCGAAGCCGAGCAACTGTTTGGCCGCGTCGGCATTCGTTTGAAAGAACGCTGTGTCCGAATGGAGGCCCTCGATCAGCAGCTTGAGTTCATCCGCCGAGGGCTGTCGAGACGTTACCCAACGGAAGCCGAATGTCAGCCGTGATTCGCTCGTCGTTCCCCCTTCCATAAGCATCCGCTCGGCAAGCTTGCGTGCGGCTTCGACGTAGGTGATCTCGTTGAGCAACGTCAGCGCTTGCAGCGGTGTGTTAGTTCGAGAGCGTTTGACCGTGCAAATTTCTCGACTCGGCGCATCGAACAGCAGCATCGCCGGCGGCGCCGCGGTCCGTTTCCAGATGGTGTACATCGTGCGGCGATACAAGCCATCGTTCGTGTCGTGCTTGTAGCCGCGCAGGTCGCCGTACTTCGACGTTTCGTCCCACACACCGTCAGGCATGTACGGCCGCACGCTCGGCCCACCAAGTTTTTCGACAAGCAATCCGCTGACGAAGAGCGCCTGATCGCGAAGAGCCTCGGCCGACAGTCGGACTCGCGGGCCGCGTGAGAGCCAGCGGTTTTCGGGATCAATGTTGGTTGAGAGTTGTGGCTTGAGGGTTGTGGGCGAGGAAGAGTTGCCCTCAACTTTCGATTCCTGCCGGTACGTCGCACTCATCACGATCAGCTTTTGCAAGCGTTTCATGTCCCAGTCAGTCATGAACTCGGTAGCGAGCCAATCGAGCAATTCCGGATGCGACGGGAACTCTGCTTGCGAGCCGAGATTCTCTGTCGTCTTCACAAGTCCGGTGCCGAAAAACTTTTCCCACTGCCGGTTAATCCACACGCGAGCCGTCAGCGGGTTGTCTCGCGAGACGATCCACTTGGCGAGATCGAGGCGAGTGTTCGTAGTTCCGCCCTTGGGCGGCGCAGATTTTGTTTCATCGGACGTTCCGCCTAAAGGCGGCGCTACGAGCGAGGCCGGCAGCGCGGCGGTGACTTTGTCGCCACGTTTGTCGTACTCGCCGCGAATCAGAATGAACGCATCACGCGGCGGGCCGTCGCGCATCACCATGACAGTCGGAAATTTTGCGGCGAGATCATCGCGCGACTTCTTCACCGATGCGGCACTGAGTTCGGCTTGCTTGAGCGGGCTATCGACGTTGGCTTTGAAGAAGTTCGCCAACTCCGTTTTCTGAGGGTCCGAGCGTTTGTCGTCGGACAGTTCAAGGATCGCCTTCAGGGCTTCTGGGAATTTCGCTCCGTCAAGTTTCACGGCACTCGGCGGCAGCGACGTAAACGACAAACGGAACCGCCCGATATTGTGTTGCGCGATCGCATTGTGTTTCAGCGTCACGGTCAGAATCGCGTTGGCTGGCACGGTCAGCGGTGACTCGACGATGAACATTGCCGATGTGGGATCGCGGCGCGTCGGCCCATCAACCGCCCAGCCGTTGGACTCGATGTCGTCTAGCACTAGCCCGATCTCCCAGCCCTTTTGTGAGTAAGTCGCTTCCGCACGAACAAACTTTGCCTTCAACGGTTCGGACAACTCCGGCGAAGAGACCTCGGCGGTAATATTCGACAACACAAAATTGCCGTTCGAGTATCGTCCCAGCGATTTCACCGGCAACGAATCATCCGGCAGGCATTCCAACAACACGCCGCTGAACGACCCGGCCGATATTGGCGTGTTGATCGTGTACGTGTCGTGTGGAGGGTTCTTGCCCGATGCCAGATACGTCCCATCGGATTGTTTGGTCAGCTTCGCTCCGCCCGCCGATTTCACTTCTTTCGGTTGCAGCGGCGACCAAACCGAGCCGCCGTTTTCCGTCAACAATTTTTCTCGAAAGCCCGGCTCCCATGCGGCGATCATTTCCGGCAACCGCTTCAAAGCCTCGGCCACACGCGCATTCGCGACAACGATCGCTTCATCAAACCGTTTCAATTCGGATTCTTGTTCGACAGTCGGAGCGGAAATCGTCGGCTCCGTGTTCTTCGACTCCCCTTGCAGCGTGCCGCTCTCGGTGACGTGATTGAAGAACGCGAACATCGAATAGAAGTCACGCTGGCTGATCGGGTCGTACTTGTGATCGTGACAGCGGCAACAATTGAACGTCAGGCCGAGCCACGTCATGCCGGTTGTTTCAACGCGGTCGATGACCGTTTCGACTCGCCACTCTTCGGCGATCAGCCCCCCTTCGCCGTTGAGCCGGTGATTGCGATTGAACCCGGTCGCCACCATCTGCGACCGAGTCGGGTTCGGCAGTAAATCTCCGGCGAGTTGTTCAATCGTGAATTGATCGAACGGTAGGTTGTCATTGAACGCCTTGATGACCCAGTCTCGCCACGGCCACTGAAACCGGCTGCTGTCAACTTGAAAGCCATTGCTATCTGCGTACCGCGCCATGTCGAGCCACGGTCGCGCCATCTGCTCGCCATAGCGAGGCGACTTCAGCAACTGATCCACGACTTTCTCGTACGCGAGATCCGATGAGTCGGCAATAAACGCATCGATTTCATCGGGCGTCGGCGGCAACCCAGTCAGGTCTAACGCCAGCCGGCGAATCAACGTTGTCTTGTCCGCTTCCGGAGAGGGCCGCAGTCCTTCGCGAGCCAGTCGGTTACGAATGAAGGCATCAATGGGGTTTGAGTTTTGAGATTTGAAATCCGCCACGGCCGGCCTCGTTGGCGAGATAAACGCCCAGTGTCCCTGATACTCCGCGCCCTCGGCGACCCAGCGCTTGAGCAATTCGATCTGCGCAGTTGTGAGCTTCTTGCCAGAGGTCGGCGGCGGCATTCGCAAGCTGTCGTCCGCCGAAATCATCCGCTTGATCAGTTCGCTCTCGTCCGGTCGGCCCGGAACAAGCGCGACGGCTCCCGATTCCGTCGGCTTAGCGGCGAGGTCTCGCACATCGAGTCGTAAGCCCGCTTTGCGTTGTTTCTCGTCCGCGCCATGACATTGAAAGCAAGTGTCGGACAAGATTGGCCGAATGTCGCGATTGAACGACAGACGATCAGCGGCTGGCGATTCACTCATCTTCAATTCGCCAAGCCACCCCAAACACAAAAGCGAACAAACCAATCGAATTCCTGGCGACATCTTTCGGCTCCACAATCATGATCGTCTTGGGTTGTTTTGCTGCCACGCCATCGGCGTGCGCGCGATCGTAAGTCATTGTTCCAAAAAGCAACCACGCCGTTGGCGTTGGGGTTAAACAATTCTCATCCCAGCGTTTTTCCGATTGCCGCGGCGATGAGGCGGCATCGGGCCATTGTCTCGGCGAAGACTTGCGGGGTGAGCGATTGTGCTCCGTCGCTGGCGGCTTTCTTCGGGTCCGGGTGAACTTCGATAATCAGGCCGTCGCTGCCGCAGGCCACTGCGGCGAGACACATCGGTGGAACCAGCGAAGCGATGCCAGTCCCGTGACTCGGATCGATCACGATCGGCAGGTGTGTCTTTTCTTGCAGATACGGCACCGTCGCCAACGGCAACGTGAATCGCGTGTGTGTCTCGAACGTGCGGATGCCACGTTCGCAGAGCATTACCTGTTGGTTGCCTTGATCGAGTATGTACTCGGCCGCCAACAAAAATTCTTCGATCGTAGCGGACGGGCCGCGTTTCAAGAGCACGGGCAAGCGCGTTTCGCCGACTGCTTGCAGCAGATGATAGTTCTGCATGTTCCGAGCACCGATTTGCAGCACATCGGTGTACTTCGCGACCAGCTCGACATGCTGCGGCGTCATGACTTCGGTGACAATCGCCAGCCCGGTTTTTTCGCGAGCCAACGCCAGCAACTTCAGCCCTTCTTCCTTCATCCCC